>JAOUMO010000042.1 GCA_029881425.1 Gammaproteobacteria bacterium | reverse complement strand
CATTCTCGATAACGAATACGGCTGTAGCGACCTCGCCATTGGCGCGCCTACGGTACTGGGCAGGAACGGCATGGAAAAGGTTATTGAACTGGATTTGAATGCGCAGGAACAGGTGGATTTTGACAACTCAGTCGCACAGGTCAGGAAAGACCTGGACATACTCGCTACGTTATAAATGCCAAAAAGGCCGGGCCGTGAATACAGCCCGATTCCAGGCTTTCCACGACGGGAACGACTAATGCAGGGAGGCGACACCGCCGGCCCCCTGCCTATCCCACAATTTTAATGAACCAATATCAATTAATCGCCCACTCATTTGGTTTACAATGGCCGCGCTGATTTCAGGAAGGCGAACAGCCCTGTTAAAATCCCGTTGATAACTTTCACCCGCTAAAGGCCAATGCAACAATGTCAGAAGAACCGAGCAGCCGATTACAGAAAACACTCTACTGGTTTGTAGCCGCCGTTATTATCATCCCCATCATCTGGGCATCGGTCACCATTGTCCAGACCCGGGACATGATCCTGGCCGACCTGGAAACCCTGAATACGCGTCGTGAAGCGGCCTTTACCGAACTCCGGCCGGCACTGCTACGCTACAGGGAAGATCATGGCTCATTCCCGGGTACGCTGGAAAAGCTACTACCCGACTACATCCCTGCAATCCCCGAGATACTACTTTACAGGGCAGCAGATAAGACAAAATACAACAGCATTAACCTGGTGGTCACATACGAGCAAAATGATGCCGGTGCCACATTCAGTTTTCAGCGCGGCTATGACCATACCCCTGTCGTTACCTATGATGTCCTAAGTGACCGCTATTCGGATAGAACCGATGCCGTCACACCAGACATCCCGAATGAATAGCAGATACCCTCGCCGGCCCTATGGCCGGTCGGAATTTGATGTAGAATAGCCCCATGAGTAATCCCCGTGCCTACCTGATCGACTCCAGTATATATATCTTCCGTGCCTGGCACGTATTTGATGACTCCATTACCGACATCGATGGCAACCCGACCAATGCGGTCTATGGTTTTAGTGAATTCCTCTACCAGCTGATCCAGCAGAAGCAGCCGGAGTATATTGCCTGCGCCTTTGATGCTCACCAGACTGACTCCTACCGCTGTTCGATTTATCCCGAATACAAGGCCAACCGGCCACCGGCACCCGAGGAACTGATCGTCCAGTTCAGGTACTGCCGTGAATTCTGCCGTGCGATTGGCATACCGGAATTTGGCAGCAACCGCTACGAAGCCGATGACATTATTGGCACACTGGCAACACGCCTACGCAGTGAAGGCTTTGATATTACCGTGGTCTCAGCAGACAAGGACCTGACACAACTGGTGCTGGGCGAACGGGATGCCTGGTGGGACTTTGCCCGCGGCAAGGTGCTCAACCATAAGGGCGTGGAAAAACAGTTTGGCGTTAAACCGGGGCAGATTGCCGACATGCTGGCACTGGCCGGTGACAAGGTCGACAACATACCCGGCATACCTGGCGTGGGTTATAAAATGGCTTCAAACCTGCTCAAGAAATTCCCCGACATCGATAGCATCCTGGCCAATATAGAACATATTTCAAGCATGAAATTCCGTGGTTCTGCACGCATCCAGAACCTGGTGGATGAGCACCAGGCACTATTGCCCACCAATAAGAAGCTCACCACCATCGTGACCGATGCCCAGTTTGAAAACCATGACCAGAGCATTCGCTGGCAGGGCATCAATGAAGATGCGGTCCACCAGTTATTCGACCAGCTCAATGCCGGTGATAGCCGCCGTAACCGCTGGCTAAACCTGCAGCCCGCCTGATGAGCCAGCTGGTCCTGTTTAATAAACCCTATGGGGTTATCTGCCAGTTCAGCCCCGATGACAAACACCCCTCGCTAGCTGAATATATTACCATTAAGGACGTCTACCCCGCGGGCCGTCTCGACCACGACTCGGAAGGCCTGTTGTTATTAACCGATGACGGCAAGCTACAACACAAAATCAGTCACCCCAGAAACAAAATGGCGAAAACCTACTGGGTGCAGCTCGATAATGAAATCACCGATGAGGCACTGGAACAATTACGCCAGGGCGTGCAGCTCAAAGACGGCCCCACCAAACCCGCTAAGGCACGACGTATTGAAGAGCCCACCCAGTTATGGCCACGCACACCACCGATACGTGTGCGCCAGAATATTCCGACCTGCTGGATAGAGCTCACCATTAAAGAAGGGCGTAATCGGCAGGTACGGCGCATGACGGCCGCCGTCGGCTTTCCCACCCTGCGCCTGATTCGCTATGCAATTGGCGAATGGAACCTGGACAATTTACGTCCCGGCGAGCATTTATCAATAAATATCAATACAACCCGTGCCTGAAGCTGTAACAATAAACACCTAAATACCGCCTGTTTACGCTGAAATCACCCTGTAATCAGCTATTAATTAAGATAATGGTAGTTTTTTAATGCCAACAACGGCGAGGTGTTACTCATGGCAATACTGCGAAAATTTATCGGCACTGAATCCAAAGACAGGGATGACATACCTTACGCCTACGAGGCCAGGGTAATGATTATAGACAACAGGCATGAATACAACGCCTACATAGCCGATACTATTTGTGCCCTGATCGAGCACCTGCAAAGTAAGGGTATTGCACCGGACGAGGTTGATATTTTTGAGATTTTTAAACAGGATGAAAAAGAACTGAACATTAGTTTTTGCGTAGCAAAGGACGGTGAATGGCTGGATCGCCGCGGCCTGTGTAAATCATTCAGGAGCCACTACCCCGGCCACATCGAAGCCAATGGCTGTAGCTTTGCTGAGCGTGAGAAGGCTGTTTCAGGCCCCTAGCGAGCAACAGCCATAGCCGGTTATTTGTTGGCCAGATCCTTATCAATCAGTACCAGCGATAATTCCTCAATAGCCCGCTCGAATCCCGGTTTTTCCATTAGTACACGATTACAGCAGGCCTCGGCCTCGACAAACTCACCTTCGACCCGAAACAGCCGTGCCAGTCCAATCAGGGCAAAGGCATCAAAATCTATCGCCAGGCTCTGATCATAATAATAGCGTGCCCTGCCCATATCCTCCTTACTGAACCAGGCGTCACCCAGGCGACTGAGAATATTCTGGTTGTAAGGTTCATTCGCAAGAATTCTGCCCCATAGCTCGATAGCCTCATCGATATGCCCCTGGCCTCGTTCACAGTTACCCAGGCCATAAATGGCATAACTGTTATCCGGCTCCAGCTCCACGGCCTTACGGTAATATTTTTCGGCACTGGCATAGTCACTACGGCGCTGGTAGATATTGCCCACCATGGTCAGTACCGCAACATAGTGCCCGTCAAGCGACAACAGTTTTTCAAAATACTTGAGCGCCTTGTCATCTTCACGCTCCTTGTAATACAGGTTACCCAGGCCCATCAGGGCATAACGATCCTCACCCTGTATCCTTATGGACTCGAGATAAAGCTTTTCTGACTCGGAATCCTTACCCATGCTTTTATAGGCATCGGCCAGTCGCACCATAACATGGACATCACCACGATTTACCTCGAGGTAACGCGCCCAGTAATCAATACTCTTTTCTGGCTGGCGCAGGCCACGATAACAGTCACCAATACCGCGAAGCGCAAAGACATTGCTTTCATCAACTTCCAGCAAGCGCGTGTAAAAACTGATGGCCTTACCAAATTTTTTGGTAATACGGCAAAGATCACCCAGGCCCACGAGGATATAACTGTTTTCAGGCTCCATCTCCAGTGCCTGATGGAAGATTTTTTCAGCATCGAGATAACGACGCTGCTTCATTAAACTTTTACCCTGTTTGGAGAGCTTTAAAACTTCACTATTCGGCTGCACGGATATTTCTCAATTATTGTTTGTCGTATTTTCGGGACATATTTGTTCCTAAGTATAATACGACTTTTCACAGTATTCAGAACTTCGCGAAGAAAGGGGCCACTTTTTTGCACATCCAGTGGCTGGCTGACACACCCATTGTCGACTTTACACCGACAACGGGGGCTTACAGGTCACTTATAACTGCTTCACACCGGCAATAAGACTGGCCACCGCTTTCTGGCCATCACCATAGAGCATGCGCGTGTTATCGGCATAGAAGAGGTGATTTTCGATGCCCGAGAAACCGGCACCACGGCCACGCTTGATGACGATACAGTTTTTTGCCATATCAGCGTTAAGCACGGGCATGCCGTAAATAGGGCTATCAGGATTGGTTTTTGCGACCGGGTTGACCACGTCATTGGCACCAATCACCAGCGCCACGTCCACCGTCGGGAACTCAGGATTGATTTCTTCCAGGTCAACGATCTTGTCATAATCCACACCGGCCTCTGCCAGCAGGACGTTCATGTGCCCCGGCATACGCCCAGCCACGGGGTGAATCGCAAACTTCACCTCTATACCACGCTCTTCCAGCAACTGGCTCAATTCCTGTAGCTTGTGCTGCGCCTGCGCCACCGCCATGCCATAACCGGGAATAATGACCACCTTTTCCGCATAGGCCATCATGATCGCCGCATCATTGGCCTCGATTTCCTTCATCGAGCCGGCAATATCTTCTTCGACACCGGATGAGGTATCGGCACCAAAGCTACTGAATAGCACATTGGAAATTGGGCGATTCATCGCCTTCGCCATTAACTGGGTCAACAGGGTGCCGGAAGAGCCTACCACGGTACCGGCGATAATCATCGCGGCGTTATCCAGCACAAAACCTTCAAAGGCAACCGCAAGACCAGTAAAGGCATTGAACAGGGAAATAACCACCGGCATATCAGCCCCACCAATCGGTAGCGTCAGGGTTATACCCAGCACCAGCGCCATGACGAAGAAGGACAACACCAGCCCACTGCTCACCTCGGCACCCGATGCAATCATCACACCGGCCCCCAGGGTGACAACAAAGAGACCCAGGTTCAGCAGGCTATTGAAGGGTAAACGCAGGGTCTTACGCATCAGCCCCTGCAGTTTGGCAAAGGCAATCGCCGAACCGGAAAAGGAGACGGCACCGATCAGGCCACCCAGTACCGCCAGCACCTGGATCACCGGCTCCAGCTCGACGCCACCCCGTGCCAGCTTAACCAGCTCAACCGCAGCAATGGCCGCCGCCGCACCACCGCCCATACCGTTGTAGATGGCAATCATCTGTGGCATGTCGGTCATTGCAACGCGCCGGGCCGAGACGTAGGCAATCGCCGAACCCAGCGCAATGGCGACAATAATCAGCACCACATTACTCACATGGTCCAGGACGCCCGGCTCTAAAAATGCAACTAATGAAGCCGCAATCATACCGATACCGGCCCAGACGATACCGCCGTGAGCGGTCACCGGCGAACTCATTTTTTTCAGGCCAAGGATAAACAACACCGCTGCAGAAAAATAAATAATCTCTATAAAGGTATTCATTTTGTGGCCCCTTTACCGCGGCTCTGGAACATTTCGAGCATGCGAACCGTTGCCACATAACCACCAACCGCATTACCCGCCGCCAGTGCCACGGCAAAAAAGCCAATCACCTGTTCCAGGGTCGTCTCCGCATGACCCATGGCGATAATCGCACCCACCAGTACAATACCGTGGATAAAATTCGAGCCGGACATCATCGGCGTATGCAGGATCACCGGCACACGACTAATCACCTCATAACCGGTAAAGGCCGAGAGCATAAAAATATATAAGGCGGTAAATCCCTCGATCATTGTGTTATCCCCTCATCACGCCTGATCCGGGTAGACTTCACTACACCCTCACAAAGCAGGACCGACTTGGCCAGCACCTCATCATTCCAGTCCAGTTCAAGATCACCCGTCTCAGTAATAAAGGGCGAAATCAGGTTAAACAGGTTCTTTGCATACATCTCACTGGCGTGCACCGGCGTCTGGCTGGCCACGTTCAATGGCCCATGAATCGTAACGCGACTCTCGAAATCAATGGTGTGGCCCGGCTCGGTCAGTTCACAGTTACCACCACCCTCGGAGGCCAGGTCAACAATCACCGCGCCAATTTTCATATTGGCCACCATCTCCTTCGAGATGATTTTTGGTGAGGGCTTACCGGGAATAGCGGCTGTCGTAATCACCACGTCGGCGAGTGCGATGTGTTTTGCCAGCACGTCCATCTGCTGCTGCTTTTCGTCCTCGGTGAGCTCACGGGCATAGCCGCCTTCACCGTCGGCAGAGACGCCGGTATCGATAAATTTTGCACCCAGTGATTCGCACTGCTCACGCGTTGCAGAACGTACATCGTAGGCCTCGACCACGGCACCCAGGCGCTTGGCCGTAGCGATCGCCTGCAACCCGGCCACCCCGGCACCAATGACGATAACTTTGGCAGGACGAATCGTACCCGCCGCAGTGGTTAACATGGGGAAAAAGACACTGGCCAGGTCGGCACCCATGAGCACGCCCTTGTAACCGGCAATCGCGGCCTGGGATGACAGGGCATCCATGGACTGGGCGCGACTGATACGCGGCACCAGCTCCATCGCAAGCGTCACCAGCTGTTTTTCACACATACGATGCGTAATGTCTTTATTTTTATGAGGCTCCATAAAACCAACAATCGTTGCACCATCCTTGATCATATCCAGCTCGGCCATAGTGGGCGGCTGCACCTTAAAAATCAGATCGGCGTCTCGGTATAACTCTTCAGCGGTGTTGATAATTTTTACACCCTCAAAGGCCTCATCAGGAAAATGCGCTGACAGTGCTGCACCTTTTTCCATGCAGACCTCGACACCCATAGCAATCAGGCGTTTGGCCACGCCTGGCTCGAGCGCAATACGACGCTCACCCGGTGCAATTTCGTTTGGAACGGCCAGACGTATTGGCATAGTTAAAACCCTTATGGTAACAACGTTTATTATTTGTTCATTAATTACGGAATAATTCACAGACTACGCGAAAATACTATCTATACGCTAACATCAAAACTAGTGTAAATTAACATAGCAATTATATGCCTTATCCCCAGACACTTATACCGACTTAAAATACATAAATGGCAAAATCAAACGAAAAGCATAATTATCTTCATGGCGCAAAGGAACGGATCGGTATTTTACTGGTTAACCTGGGCTCACCCAGGGCGGCCACACCTGGCGCCGTTAGAAAATACCTGGCTGAATTTCTCTGGGATCCCCGTGTTGTAGAAATGCCCCGGCCTTTATGGTGGCTTATTTTACACGCCGTTATTCTCCGCATCAGGCCCTCTCGCTCGGCCAAAAATTATAAAAAAATCTGGACTGATCAGGGCTCGCCACTGATCGCCATTTCCAACAGGCAGGCCCAGGCCGTTGAAAAACGCCTGAACAATACGGTACGTGGCGAGGTACTGGTTGATGTCGCAATGCGCTACGGCGAACCGTCCATCGCGGGCGGACTCAGGGGATTAAGAAAGGCCGGTGCACGGCGCCTGCTGGTTTTACCGCTCTATCCACAGTACTCAGCAACCACTACCGCATCGGTATTCGATGCCGTTACCCAGGAATTACGTAACTGGCGCTGGTTACCCGACATGCGCTTTATAAACAGCTACCACGATCATCCGGGCTATATCGATACCCTGGCAAAAAGTATCCTGCATCACTGGGATAACATGAACCGCCGCGCCAGCATGCTTATTTTTTCATTCCATGGCATACCCAAACGCTATGTTGATGCCGGCGACCCCTATTATTGCCACTGCCTGAAAACGGCCCGACTGGTAGCAGAAAAACTGCTACTCAAGGACACAGACTGGAAAATTGTATTCCAGTCCCATTTTGGTAAAGAGGAATGGCTGCAGCCCTACTGTGATCAGACCCTGATGGAGCTGGCTAGAAAGGGCATCAAAACCGTAGATATTATTTGCCCCGGTTTCTCTGCCGACTGCCTGGAGACACTCGAAGAAATCAATATGCACAACCGCCAGCTGTACCTCGATCGCGGCGGTGTTGAGTACAATTACATTCCGGCACTCAATGATAGCGAAGAGCACATCAAGCTGATTTGTGACCTGATTGTGCAGCACAGTTTTGGCTGGCCGGAAACCATGCCGGGCTGGGATGCGGGCAAACTGGCCGTAGCCTCGAAGAAAACCCTGGAGCGTGCAAAAGCCAAAGGCGCAAAAAATTAACGGGGCGAACACAGACAGGCCACGCGTTGCAATCAGTAGTTGCCTGTACGGACAAAGGGTTCGCTATGATGCCGACATTATGGCCTTCCCCGATCTGCTGGAGGATCTCCAGCAACACGTTGAACTGGTGAGCGTCTGCCCCGAGGTCGAAATCGGACTGACGGTACCCCGCCCACCGGTACAGCTAACCGGCTCGATCGAACACCCATCCATGACCGGACGCGACAACCCCGAACTCGATATCAGCCTGCCGATGTACGACTATTGTCACAGCAAACCGGGACAACTGCGATCTATCGCCGGCTATATTTTTAAAAGCAGATCCCCCAGTTGTGGCCTGCGTGATGTGCCCGTTTTTCACCGGGGGTCTATCATTGAAGCCCGCTCACAGGGCCTGTTCAGTCGCGCTATCTGCAACTATTTCCCTCAACTACCCGTATCTGATGAAACCGAACTGGCAAGCCATCAACAACGCATCGACTTTATCCAGCGGGTAATGCACTATTATAAAAATAGAACCGATAACAATTGATGAAGACCATGCCACGGCTACCACACATCCTGTTACTGCTTTTTATATCGCCCACCTTAAGTCTCGCCGATGCACGCGAAGATGGCCTGGCCGCCTTCCAGCAGGGTAATTACACAGAGGCACTCCAGTACTGGGTACCACTTGCCAACCAGGGCGACCACGAAGTGCAATACAACCTGGGCATTATGTATCTCGATGGCACCGGTGTTGACAAGGACTTTAAGCAGGCCTTCCACTGGTTTTTCCTTGCCGCAAAACAGGATGACCCGGACGCCCAGATGCAACTGGGAAAACTCTATGCCATAGGCCAGGGTGTGGCACAGGATTACGCACAGGCCGAACACTTTTTTCGCCTTGCCGCAGAAAAAGACAATGCCGCTGCGCAATACAACCTTGCCGTGATGTATGCCGAGGGACTGGGACTACCGCAGGATCACGGACTGGCCCTGCGCTGGTATTACCGCGCCGCGGAACAGGGGCATGTTGCCGCCCAGTTCAACCTGGGGCATATGCATGAACAGGGGCTGGGCATAGCCAGGGACAACAACGAGGCCTTTCGCTGGTATGAAAAGGCGGCAAACCAGGGTGCCACAGATGCACAGGCCAACCTGGGACGCATGCACTACCTTGGCGCCGGTACGAAAAAAAATAAAATACAGGCCTATGCATGGTCCTGCCTGGCGGCACAACAGGGACTGGAAAATGCACGCCTGAACTGTGAATACATCCTTCGCCAACTGGATAAAAAGGAGCTGATCGCAGCACAAAAACTGGCGGCAGAATATAACGAAAAATTCCACCCTCAGACCACCAGAAATACAGATTAGAAAGACGCCAACAACCCCCTTAATCCGCACATAAACTGGGCTTGGGCAAGTTGCCCTGACCCAGGCAAGATCACTTCATCGGATATTGTGATTTATCATGGCTTATTTGCATCTAACGGTTGAATAAGTAGTGATGTTCTAATATATTTACCCGTTTCCATTCATACTGTAGAACTGGCGTTTTCCCGGTACGCCCAGAGGGTAAATAAAGTGACCGAAACAAATTTTACATATCGTCGTTTCGAAGATAGCGATCGCACCACCACCGATAGAGATATCACCAAAAAGTGGGGCGAAGAACCTATCAGTATCGGTGAGTCCTACGCCTGCCCTACCTATGTACACAAAACCCCTCCCTGCCAGGGCAGCTGCCCATCGGGTCATGATATCCGCGGCTGGTTGTCCATTGTTCGCGGCATAGACACACCACCCGAAGGCCTGACCATGCAGGAATATGCCTTCCAGCGCATGGTGATGTCCAACCCCTTCCCTGCGGTTATGGGCCGTGTTTGCCCTGCACCCTGCGAAGGTGGCTGTAACCGTAACCAGCTTGAAGACTTTGTCGGCATCAATTCTATCGAACAGTACATTGGTGACTGGGCAATCGAGCACAACTTCAGCCTGCCGGCCCCCGGCCCGGACACAGGCAAAAAAGTAGCCGTGGTGGGCAGCGGACCTGCGGGACTTGCCGCCGCCTATTTCCTACGACTGCTCGGCCATGGCGTTACCCTGTTTGAAGAATACGATAAACTCGGCGGCATGATGGTTTATGGCATCCCCGGTTACCGTACACCGCGTGATGTCCTCAATGCTGAAATCCAGCGCATCCTGGATATGGGTGTTGAGGTTAAAGCCAGCACCCGTGTTGGTCGTGACATCAGCATGGACCAACTGACCAAAGACTATGACGCCATCTTCTGGGGCATAGGCACACCGGATGGCCGCGGCGTACCCGTGAAGGGCGCTGAAAATGCACCCAACTGCACCGATGCCATGTCATTCCTGCGCGCCTTTAACAACGGCAAGCTACAATATCTTGCCGGCCGCATACTGGTTATCGGTGCGGGCGACTCGGCGATGGATGTTGTTGCCGTGGCCAAACGTATTGGCCAGCTCGACAATGTAAAAGCAGAAGACCTGCCCGAAAATGTTATCCTCGGCAAGACAGAACACGATCCTGCACTGGCTGCCCAGCGCAAGCCTTCTGACTCATGGATTATTTACCGTCGTCCTATCTCAGAAGCGCCCTGTACACCCCACGAACTCAAGGCCGTGATCGAAGAGGGCGTTGAAATTCACGATAGCCTGTCACCGCTGGAAGTTATGCTGGATGAAAATGGACGCGCCCGTGCACTGAAAGTTGCACCAGTTGAAATGGTTGATGGCCAGATGGTCGCCCAGGAAGACAAGGCCTATGAAATTGAATGCAGCATGATCGTTGCCGCGACGGGACAAACCGGTGACTATACCGGCCTGGAAGAGCTGAATAATGGCCGCAACCTGATTGACTCGGATGCAACCTACCAGGTGGTTGCAAAACCCGGCCAGTTTGCTGCGGGTGATGCAATTCGCCCACACCTGTTGACGACGGCGATTGGCCAGGCCTCGGTTGCTGTTGAAGGTATTCATGACTACCTGAACAGCAAGGAAATCAGCAAGCGACCTAAAGTGGACAAGCACCACTTCAAAATTGCCGAGGAACTTGCACGCCACAACCTGTCACCTGAGAAATATGAACAGAAGGCAGGCACCCATGGCACCTTCGAGGCCAAGTTTGCGATCCATAACTATGATGACCGTTCTTCCGCTGAAGTAATCAGCCATGAGGATCTCTACCTGGGTCACTTTGAGTACAACCCGATCAATCACCGTGATGAAGTCGAGCTCAATGCAACACAGGTACTAAGCAACTTTGAAGAACGCTTTAAGGTACTGTCGGATGAAAAGGCTCAGAAAGAGGCCGATCGTTGCATGAGCTGCGGTATGTGTTTCGAGTGTGACAACTGCGTTATCTTCTGCCCACAGGATGCCATCTTCAGGGTAAGCAAGGATGAGCATGCGATTGGTCGTTATGTGGCTACGGATTATGCAAAATGCGTAGGCTGCCATATCTGCCAGGATGTATGCCCTACCGGCTACATCAATATGGGTCTTGGCGCCTACTAGTCGCTTAAGCTACCCCATAAAAAAAGCCGGACTCAGTGCCGGCTTTTTTGTTTCTGGATTTTATCTTTGCCTAAATCAATTCAGCGGCAACTTGCTCTGCAAGGCCTCACGATCAAACCACCAGTTATCACCAATAATGGTATTAACGACCTTCGACATCCTGGGCAGAAAAATGGCCGGGTCATTCAGGTCCAGTTTTTCCATCCAGTAGTCCAGTGCCTCCTGGCTTTTTACATCACTGTGGCGCTGCGCCACCTTGGCGATCAGGTTGGTGGTTAAAAAACTCAAACTATCGTGCTGCGCATCATCTGCACGCAGGCCGACAAGATAATGCGCAGTAGCTGCAGCAACGGCAGCGCCATCGGAATCTTTAGGTGTTTCATCCACCACGTAACTCAGCATCACAATAGAATGCTCGGGATCGATGGGATAGGTGACTGACAGCCAGACGCCATGCGCTAGCGCAATAATCGAGGCCGGCTGGTCGGCCTGGTACAAAATATCACAGGCCTCCACCGCACCGGGCCAGAGCTCTGCGGCAATATATAATTCAAAGGCCTGTTTGGCCTGATCCCATGCCTCTTCCCTGCGCTCCAGCCCGAGCAGGGCATTGGCCTTTTTAAGCAGTATCGCACCACGTTCAGCACCATCACTATCGGCGGCCAATTGCGTAAGCGCCGCATCAGCCTGCTGTAACTGCTCCTGCAGGAAGGCCTCTGATTCAGCCGCATCTGAATTTTCAATCACGCCTGCTTCTGGTTTTACACCTGTATCTTTAATCATAAATTTGCACTTCTATATTCTGGACCGGTGTTTTTACACGATTCCGTGGGGTCTATACAACACAACAACAATAAGGGCTCTCTGCCAACTGACCTAATCGGGCATCTTATTAGCTGTCTCTAAATATGCGCCCATTTCTGCCAATCTCAACCCCGCCTGCGCCACTATGTCCAACGATTGATCAGCACCGTCGACCAGCTGCTTTGCCATACTGCACAGTTGAGCCTGTTGTTCCGGCTCAAATAACTGCATCGCCAACCGCACCGCGCCTGCCGATTCTGACAGCAAGGCCGGCACCAGATCCTGCTCGATTATACAGCTATCGGGACTGAGTAAATCTACAATTAAAGGCTCCTGCAACAGTGCAAAATGCGCCTGCCTGGCGCTTTCTTCCATCTCAAGTTTCGACCTGGCCTCAGGATCCGGCCCTATGGCCTTCCACATGGACTGCATCACCGCCTTAATGAGCTGCTCCAGCATGCCACGAATCTCCACGTGGTCACCGGCAAGCCCCGCACACTGCTCATAGGCCTTATCCAGCTGCTCCTTAATTTTCAACACCACATCCGCTTCGGCATTAGCATCGAGCCCCGCCGCCTGCTCCACCAGCGCACGGAAGGCCTCCATAAATGATTCCACTTCTTCGGCATCCTGTTTTTGTGCCAGTAGAACATCCTCCGCAACGACCTCCGAGCCAGAAAACAGGGGATTCTGATATTTCCGTTTGAGGTGACGCTCCCTGCTACCGGGCTGGTTACTGAATTTTAAAGTCACGCCGTCTTCTCCAGGGCTCGATCCAGCACGATCGACAACCGTTGCTCATCAATCGGAAATGCCAGGGCCTCAAATACATCAAACACGGCCAGTAAGCGATCAAGCTGCGACCTTTGTGGCTCCTCATAAAACACGATAACTCGGGTAGCGGGCATAGGTGCCACGGTGGCCATCAGGGATTCAAGGCTACTGGTTCTATCCCTGAAATCCGACTGGAAATTAAATTCTGCAACAACCACATCGGGCCTCGCCTTCTTTAATACCTTGATGGCCTTGCGCATACTATCGGCCGTTTCCACATGCAGGCCCTTGCAACGGTAAAGCCCGGAAAAATCCGGATAACCACCCATTTCGACAATCGATAATAATAATTTCTCAGCCATACAAAATAGCTCTACTGCCAGTAAACAACCGATTATATCAAGATTAAGCCACCAGCTTCAGCCTCATTACCAAAAAAATAAACATACCAATCAATAAGTTATATTTTTAGCCCTTTGCCGAACCTGTATTTTAGGACTATAGTTTTAAGATGAACACCAGTGAACTCATTAAACAGCTCGCAACACAGTTGGCCATCACCCAGAAAGAAGCGCACCGACTGCTGCACCAGGAGCTCAATGCCATTACCGAACAACTGGCTGAGGGCAAACAGGTCATTATTCGTGGCTTTGGTACATTTAGCCTACGCCCCACACGTTCACGAAAAGCCTCGACCCAGGACACCCATACCGCCGGTTTTAAGGCCTCTCAAAAATTCAGGGACGCCGTCAAAACATGGAGGCCCGAGTGACAAATCATATTTATGAGGGCGCCCTGCGGAAAATCATCGCAGCGCAATCTGGCGACAGGCAAAAGTTGTTGCATGAATTCTCTACCACCCTCTTCAGCGCCATACAGCAAGGCTTACTGGAGGATGGCCACATGCGCCTGCATAACTTTGGCAGCTACCAGCTAAAGTGGTCAAAACAACGCAAGGGCAGACACCCGAAAACCGGTGATGTAATTATCATTCCCGCGCATCCCCGTATTGTTTTTACACCCGCAAAACACCTTAGAGACCAGCTCAATCAATTCAAAACCATACCAACAACCGATGATGCCACCATCACCAATATAATACCCTCAGCTGTTGAAGCTGTTGAAGCTGTTGAAGCTGTTGAAGCTGTTGAAGCTGTTGAAGCTGTTGAAGCTGTTGAAGCTGTTGAAGCTGTTGAAGCTGTTGA
>JAOUMO010000199.1 GCA_029881425.1 Gammaproteobacteria bacterium | reverse complement strand
GCAGGCCAGGAAGGCCGGTATGGGGGTTGTAGTCACCAGCACAATTGATAGTGCGGTTGGCGTCTGGGCCGCTACCCATCTCGCCGCAGCCCTGGGTAAAAAGTGCGAGCCAGTGGCACATGGGCTCGCCACCAGTCACTGGCTGGCCAGCGATGTTGCCGAACCGCCCGCCATACGCGAGGGCCTTATCCATCTGCCCTGCTGACATCAGCTAAGGCCTGTTCATCATCTACGGTACTGTTGCCTCAGCAGATAACGATCAAGCTTGCCACTGGCCAGCCTTGGCAGCTGTGGTACACGCACAAACAACCGGGGGCGCTGGACGGTCCCCAGGTTTTGCCGGCACCAGTGCTCCAGTGCCGGTTCATCCAGCTCGCCGGTATAAACCGCACAAACTCGCTCGCCCCATTCGGCATCGACGACACCCAGTACACAGACTTCATCGACACCCGGACAGGCAGACATCAGCTGTTCAAGTGCCTGCGGATGAATCTTGTTGCCTCCACTGACAATGACGGCATCAGCACGCCCGACCACCTGAATACCTTTCTCTGGTTCATAACACCCCAGGTCACCGGTCGTATACCAGCCGTCTGCATCGAGCCCCTCACCGGCCACACCTGACGCATTGGCATAGCCCTGCATCAGCAGCTTACCGCGAAAACGGATTCGACCTATGCCACCTGTCGGCTCACCCATCGCGTTAATAACAGCGCACTCAACCCCCGCAAGCAGAGAGATAGGCTCATTAATCGCGGGCGTCGTAAGCGCCTGTGTTGCCACCTGTGATCCTGTCTCACTCATGCCGTAGGTCAAGAACAGGGGCCAGCCTGCAGCCAGGGCTCGATGGGCAAGATCATCATCCAGCGCAGCGCCACCGACCAGCACCACGCGCAGGTGTCTGGGCGGTGCGCTATCGGCTACGGCCAGCAGCTTTGCCAGCATCACCGGCACCAGTGAGAGATGCGACACCTGGTACTGGCGGATATCCCGCCATACACGCCCGGCATCAAAACCCTGGTGCAGTACCATCGAGGCCCCGGCCAGGGCTGTACGATAGATGATCGACAGGCCACCGATGTGATACAGGGGCAGACAATTCAACCAGCAGTCCGTCGTTGTTAGATCGACACGCTGGTTCACCGCTAGCGCACTGTTATAGACTGACTGTGACGACAGCATCACCGTTTTTGGCTCCCCGCTGGAACCACTGGTCGCAACCATTACAGCCGGTGCAGCTTGAGCCTCACTGACTTCACCCCCCTGCCCCAAAGCCGTAACAGAAAACAAACTCGTATCACTATTGATATCAAATGAACTATCGCAACTCACCCGGTAATCCACTGCCGCGGTGTTCAGTAGTGCCTGCTGCCAGGCAGTGGGTAATGCAGGGTCCAGCGGATAGAATGTAGCACCCAGTGCTGCCGTTGCATGGGTCATCAGGTAGTGCAGCGAGGTGGACGAGGACATCAGGGCCAGTCGGTGTCCTTGCCCCACCGACTGCTTACGCAGCTGCTGGACAAGCCAGTCCACCCGCTGGCTCATGGCCAGGTAATCGATAGCATGATCATCAATATAAATGGCCGGGCTTAGTGCCGTATCTGCGGGCGTGAGTTTAAACCAGTGGGAAAGTGCTTCAGTTGCCATGGGCTAAAATTAACACAGGCGAGCACGACACTTTAGTAAAAATTAAGCGCCTGTGTTTGAAGCCTGCTATGCCGGTCATTTTATATGCGTTGCATCAAACGATCAGGAGAGGACAGTATCTCACTGATCGAAAATCATTATACTTTTTATATAAGCCTTTGGAGAATCCGTTATGAGTGACTATCAGAATATTCTCGTTGCCGTTGATTTCTCAGAGACAGCGGATCATGTCATTAAACGTGCCCAGGATATTGCCCGGCGTAATAATACGGGACTCACCCTGCTACATGTTGTCGAATACGTGCCACCGATCGATATTGCCTACGAACCCGTCATATCCTCAAGCTGGGTTATCGATGAAGAGCTGCTGGCAAAACAGGCGCGGGAGAAGCTGGACAAGATCTGTGCCGAGCATGGACTGGAAAACAGTACCCATATCGTGATTACCGGCACGCCAAAATACGAGATCGTGCAATACGCAGAGGAAAATCAGTGTGATTTGATTATTTTGGGCTCACACGGCCGGCATGGCATCGGCCTGCTGCTGGGATCAACAGCCAATACCGTACTGCATGCCATGCCCTGTGATATTCTCGCCATTAAAACCGGAGACTAATCACAAACCTTGAGACTTTTCAGGTATTTACAGAAATCTGCCTTGAGTTCGTCGTGGCACAGTGCATACTCAACCGTCGCCTCCAGATAACCCAGTTTACTACCACAGTCATAGCGCCTGCCCTCAAATGAATAGGCATAGACCTTTTCTTCCTTCAATAATGCCGCAATGCCATCGGTGAGCTGGATTTCACCGCCGGCACCACGACCCGTAGTACGTAATTTGTCAAAAATTCTCGGTGTCAGGATATAACGGCCGACCACGGCCTGATCCGAAGGCGCCTCTGCCGGCAAGGGTTTTTCGATAATATTGTCCACCTGGCTAATGCGGGGGGCCAGGTCGGGACCAGCAACCATGCCGTACTTGCTACTGTCTTCTCTTGGAATGGTCTGGGTACCAATCACAGAGCCGTGGTATTCATTATAGATACCGACCATCTGCTCCATGCAGTTGGGGCCATCATTTTTTACCAGGTCATCCGCAAGAATTACTGCAAAGGGCTCATTACCTACCGCTGGCTCGGCACAAAGTACCGCATGCCCTAGCCCAAGTGCATCTGACTGGCGAATATAAATGCAGTTCACGTGGGGTGGCAGGATATCGCGGGTGATTTTTAACAGCTTATCTTTGTGCTGGGCCTCAAGCTCAGCCTCCAGCTCATAGGCCTTGTCGAAATGATCAGCGATAGCACGTTTATTACGACCAATAATAAAAATCAGTGTATCTATACCCGCGGCTACCGCCTCTTCCGCGGCATACTGGATCAGTGGTTTGTCCACGATAGGTAACATTTCTTTAGGATTTGCCTTGGTGGCAGGCAGAAAACGAGTCCCCATTCCAGCAGCAGGGAAAACAGCTTTACGAATTGACTTCATCTTATTATTAGGTCCTATTTATAAAAATCCTGCACATTATCCCGTGAAAACTAAATGAAGTACAGTTATGCTAGGAGCCCATCTATTAATACAAATAAATTGAAAATAGCGTGCAAGCACCCGTATCCATCCCCAGTAATCAACCCTTCCTGCAGCATGTTGCACGGCAAATTCTCCAGGCATTTTCCAGCCAGCTGCCGGACCTAAGCGATTGCCACATCTTTCTCCCCAATGCACAGGCTGCCTTCCAGCTACGCCAGGCCCTCGGCCGCGAGGCAGGTATGACACTGGTTGGTCCTTACATAGGCAGTATGCGTCAATGGGTTAATGAAAACACACCCCTGGTCAACAATGACAGGCAGCAAATAAACCAACCTACACGACAACTGCTATTACTCGAGGCACTCAAAAAGCATAGCCATTTATTTAATCAACTGAATATATGGCTACTCTGTGACAGCCTGTTAGTTTTGTTCGACGAACTAACCAGCCATAAACTGGCGATTGATAAACCGGACCTGGACGACTGGACCCGCTTACTACAGCAGGCCTACGGTAATGAAGATATTTCATTGACCCAACTCAGCGAAGAAGCATGTCTAGTACATACCCTCTGGCATGCCTGGCAAAAACAGATGCTGGAGATGAATATCTGTGATAGCAATACAGCCTATCATCAACGCCTGCAGCAACTACAAACATATATACCCGTAAACACCTGTTTCTATATTATCTGTGCAGAGCAACTGAACAGCGCAGAAACCGAATGGTG
>JAOUMO010000041.1 GCA_029881425.1 Gammaproteobacteria bacterium | reverse complement strand
CGAGGACCGGGGCGTACTACTGATACACACAGGCAACGGCAAGGGTAAAAGCTCCGCCGCCTTTGGCATGGTTGCGCGTGCACTGGGACACGACATGAAGGTCGGCATTATCCAGTTTATCAAGGGTGCCTTTTCGACCGGTGAAGAGGCCTTTTTCCGCCGGTTTCCCGAGGTCAGTTACCATGTCATGGGCGAAGGTTTTACCTGGGAGACACAGGATCACGAGCAGGATAAACAGTCAGCACAAGCGGCATGGGCACTTGCAAAAAAAATGCTAAATGATGACGGCTACCAGCTCATCGTTCTGGATGAATTAAATATTGCCCTGAAAAATAATCTTTTATCTATCGATGAAGTCATTAATGATTTACAACGGCGCCCGATGATGCAGCATGTTGCCATTACCGGACGCGCGGCGAAACAGGAATTAATCGACATCGCCGACACCGTCACCGAAATGAAAATGGTGAAACATGCCTTCAAGGCCGGTGTTAAGGCACAGAAAGGAATCGAGCTTTGAGCTGCCACTGCCCCGCACTATTAGTAACTGCACCTGCATCCGGCCAGGGCAAAACCACAGTCACTGCTGCACTGGCCTACCATTATCGCCAGCAGGGCCTGGATGTGCGCGTGTTTAAAACCGGGCCTGATTTTCTTGACCCAAAAATTTTACAATTTGCCTCGGGTAACCCGGTTTATCAACTGGACCTGTGGATGGTGGGTGAGGAACAATCAAAACAGCTACTCTATAAGACGGCCTGCGAAGCCGATTTAATTCTCATTGAAGGCGTCATGGGCCTGTTTGATGGCAGCCCATCAACCGCTGACCTGGCTCGCCTGTTCAACATCCCTATACTGGCGGTGATTGATGCCGCAGGCATGGCGGGCACCTTTGCCGCGGTTGCCCATGGCCTCACCAGCTACCAGGGTGATCTACAATTTGCAGGGGTACTGGCTAACAATACGGGCAGCAGCAATCATGCGAGCATGCTGTGCAACTCGCTACCTGCAACTATCCCATGGTATGGCGCATTAAACAGGGATGAACATATCTCACTTGGCCATAGACACCTGGGTTTGCTACAGGTGGATGAAATCACCGATATCGATGAACGCCTGCAACGTGCATCACAGATGTTAAAAGACAGTGGACTCGACAAGATGCCCGATGAGGTCTGTTTTGCTGAAATCCCCATGCAAAACATAGAGCCTCTGCTTAAGGGTATTCGTATCGGTATGGCCAGGGATTCTGCTTTCAGTTTTTATTACCAGGCCAATATTGATCTATTAACACAGATGGGGGCCGATATTATCTATTTTTCGCCCGTGGCAGACACGCAGCTACCCGACGTTGACAGTCTCTACCTGCCTGGCGGCTATCCTGAACACCACCTGGAGGCGCTGGAAAATAATATAGCCATGAAACAGGCCATCGACAGGCATGTTAGTGAAAATAAACCCCTGGTTGCTGAATGCGGTGGCCTGCTCTATCTGCTGGAATCACTGACAGATGCCGAGGGTCATCGTGCACAGATGACGGGCATATTACCCGGCCATGCCCAGCTGCATAAAAAACTGGTGAATCTCAGCATGCAGTCCATGCCACATGAGCAGGGCAATATACGTGGCCACAGTTTTCACTACTCCAGCATGGATACATCGTTAAGCCCGGCACTTAGCACAGAGGCCAGGGGGAAATTTGGCAAGGCCGAAGCGATTTATAGCCGTAATAAATTAATTGCCAGTTATATGCATTTATATATGCCATCCAGCCCGCTGGCCACTGCCGCATTATTTACCCCATGACAGACAATAGGTTTCAATATACACAGGCCGACCGCGATGCCATTTACCGCGTTATTAATGAACGCAGGGATATGCGCCACTTCTGTGGTGGTCATGTAAAAAAAGACACCCTGTGGAAATTACTCGAGGCAGCACATCACGGCCCCAGTGTAGGTTATATGCAGCCCTGGCGCTTCATCCATATTACCGACATAAACAAACGGCAGGCTATCCACGGCCTGGTTGAGCAGGAACGCCTGTTGACCCGTGATGCACTGGGTGATCGTGGCAATGAGTTCATGAAGCTCAAACTGGAAGGTATCCTTGAATGTGCCGAACTACTGGTTGTCGCACTGGCCGACAAGCGTGAGCAGCATATAGTCGGTCGACGCACACTACCGGAAATGGATCTCGCATCCGCCGCCTGTGCGATAGAAAACATGTGGCTCGCTGCCCGTGCCGAAGGACTCGGCATGGGCTGGGTCTCTTTATTCAGCCCCGACGACCTGAAGCAACTCCTCCGTATGCCGGATGGCAGCCACCCTGTTGCAATACTTTGTCTCGGACCTGTTGAACAATTCTATGAACGACCGATGCTGGAAATAGCAGGCTGGGTCAATCGAGAAAACCTGCAGGAACTGGTATTTGAAAACAACTGGGAACAAAGCGCGTTAATCAACGAATAAAATAATGTCTATCTTTGCCGCCACACACTCTGTACTTTCAACACAGGCCCTTACTGATTTTGTCTCCAGTAAATATGCCATCGAAAAAATACAGCATATGGTTTTTTTCCAGGCCGGATTAAATGACACCTATGTTATCAACACGATCAACAGGAAATATATCCTAAGGGTATACCGTAAGAACTGGCGCACACTATCGGATATCCAGTGTGAAATTGAACTACTGCTACATCTTGCAAACAAAAATATAGCCGTCGCCAATCCGGTCGCTGGCAACGACAAACAATATATCTATCCGGTCAATGCTACTGAAGGACTACGTCATATTGTTTTATTTGATTACGCCGAGGGGACACCGCCCGACTACGACAGGGCAGCAGCGATTGACGCCTCCCTATACGGCAGTACCATGGCAAGGATGCATAATGCACTCGATGATTTTTCTACCATACAGTCACGTTTCAAGATCGATCTTGAGCACCTTATTGACACGCCGCTAATAACTATAAGACCTTTTCTACAGGACAGGCCTGATGACCTTGCATATATAAATCAACTGACGAAAGAACTGAAAGCCCGCTTTAACGAGCTGCCAACACAGTCTCTTAGTTATGGCTTCTGCCATGGCGATATGAATAGTGGCAATGTACATATTAAAGATAAACTATTAACACTATTTGATTTTGACTGCTGCGGTGAATCTTATCAGGCGTACGATCTTGCTATATTTAACTGGGGTCTACGCATGAATAAATTTGCTGACAACAACTGGACCTGCTTCCTTGAAGCCTATCAGGATGAACGCAACCTTAGTCCTGCAGACAGGAACACTATTCCATTATTTACAACCATTCGACACATCTGGCATATTGGCCTGCATACACAATTGAGTAGTGATCGCGGACGCAACTGGCTAGATGACCGCTATTTCGATGAGCAAATAGCATTCCTGAAAAACTGCATGAATGAACTTAAATAACATCTAAAAACGCCATATCATTGCAAGCCGTTTTATTATTTTTCTCTCACATGATTCAAATGCTCACACATTTTCTCGGCACCCTGCACGATCCGTGGTGTCTGTCGTACGATCAGCTCTGCATCGATGGAATAAACATGACCTTGCTTTACCGCCTTTAAAACTGGCCACTTTAACCATTCCTGCAACCAGTCCTCACGGCCTTCGGCCATGCCTGCTACAATAACATCCGGATCTTTTGCCATCACCGCCTCAATATCGACCCTGGGTGCAAGCATGGGCAGTTCGCCGAACACATTGATGCCGCCACAAAACTCAATTACTCTACTGATTAAATGTTTATGATTAATTGTCATTAATGGCTGGTTCCACACCTGGTAAAAGACATCTACTTTTTTTAAAGTGGGTGGATATTTCAGTTTCAATCTTTCGTATTCGTCGAGGAACTGTTGCGCCCTTTGATCTGCAACAGCCACAGTTCCCAGCAGCTTCCCCAGGGCACGCATCGATCTGGCGACACCCTCGAAATCACCCGGCTCACTATAATAAAGCCGGTATCCCTTCTGTTTTAATTCATCAATCAATGGCTGAGGATTTCCATCTGGCCACACCATGATCAAATCAGGCTGGGCAGCAACCAGCTGCTCCATATCGATTTTTTTATAGCCACCAATACGTGGTAATTTTTTTGCCGCCTCGGGATAATCACTAAAACTCACCGTGGCCACAATCTGATCTATGGCACCGGCCGCAAATAATAACTCTGTCGCATGGGGCGCAAGGCTGACAATTCGTTTCACTGGCTGACTAACGTTTACAGCCTGGTTCAAATCATCATAAACACTGATCGCGGCCAATACTGGCAGGCCAAACAAAGATAAGCACAGGAGAACCACCACTTTATATACATTCATATTGATGAAAAAGTATCCTTCAGTCTATTTTCTAGTTGTGGCCATTGGTCATCTGCAGGCAAACCGAACCGAATACCCGACGCGTTATCCAGCAGCCGCGTCAGTACACCGGCACACGCCAGCCTGTCATGTAACTCTACTGCATTATCGCAAAACAGAGTTTGAAATAATTCTGTACCGACCGTCTCTATCCCGGTGTGTTTTTTTATCAACTGCATTAATCTCAGTGATTTTTTCTTTATCTGCTGCCGGGTCCGCTGTTGCCATGCCCTGTCAGCCAGGGCCGCAGCTGTCACAAAGCGTGATGGTCCACTTAGGGCCCATGGCCCCAGTGAATCAACGATTTTATTTAATAGTTTAGGCTCTGCGAATGCAAATCCACTACGAATACCTGCCAGCCCGAAAAACTTGCCAATAGAACGTAATACAATCAGGCCGGTCATCCCGGTTGATGACAAAAGACTCTGTGCGCCATCGGCATCCAGGAAGGCCTCATCGACAATCAGCCAGCCATTCTTTCTGGCCAGCTTTTCATGCCATTCCAGTAACTGCTGCCGCTTAAAATATTCACCCGTTGGGTTATTCGGATTTATGATCACTACCACATCGTATTGATCAATAGATCGATCAATCTGCATGCTGCTCAGCTTAACCACATCATGGCCAGACTTTTCCCAGGCATGGGCGTGTTCGGCATAACCCACTTCAGGCACCGCCACTTTACAGCGAGACCTTAACCGGGGTAGCAACTGGATCACAGACTGGCTACCCGCTATCGGCAACAGGTTATCGACCTGGTAATAATCCCTGGCCACTGCAATCAATTCATCGTCGTCTTCAGGCAAGCGCGAGAAACAACCGGGCGGGATATCTGCGACCGGCCAGCCATCCGGGTTAATCCCTGTCGACAAATCTATCCATTGTTGCAGGGGGATATTATATGTCTCTGCCGCCTGCCGTAGACGCCCGCCGTGGTTTAACACTAGATCACACCTATAACGGCTACAACAAAAAAAACAAATAGCCACAGCACTACGGATTGATTAACCAGGTTCATGGCGCGCTCCAGGTCGGCCACAACCGGTTGCGCACCAAAACCCAGAACCGGTTTGTTGATAACCTGGCCATGATAGCTTGCTGCACCACCAAGACAGATAGCCAGGGCCGATGCACCGGCAGCCATTACCGGGCCAGCATTAGGACTACTACATGCGCGCCCCTGGCGAAAACTGGTTTTGATCACCGCGATTAAATGACCGGACAAGATAGCAAAGGTAAATACGGTTAAGCGTGACGGTAACCAGTTGAGTAGATCGTCAAACTTTGCTGCTGCCCATCCGAACATCATAAAACGATTTGTCTTATAACCCCACATGGCATCCAGCGTATTGACCAGTCGATAAACCAGCACGCCCTCGACGCCAGCAAGCAGGTACCAGAAAATAGCCCCAAAAATCGCATCGTTACTGTTTTCAATTATCGACTCAAGACCCGCCCTTAGCACATCGTGCTCTTGCATCGATCCCGTATCACGACTCACGATCATCGCAACCTTCTCGCGTGCGGTTTCGAGCTGCCCCTGCTGTAGCGGCACCATCACTGCCCGCGCATGTTGTATCAGGCTTTTTCTGCCTATCGCAAAATAAACAACCAGCACATCAATTAGCCAGGGCTGTCCTGCTAAATTGCGTAACCAGTAGACTAGCAGCACGAATGGCAATACCAGCACCAGTAATGACACGATGCCGGACACGCGATTATGTGACCACGACGGGTCATTCAACTTGCGTTCCAGCCAGTTGGCACAATGACCGAAACCCGATAACGGGTGGTAACGCCGGGGATCACCGATGACACTATCGATAAGCAGGGCGATGAATAGTATTAAGGTCGTCTCGATAAACATGGAGATAGGTAACTGTTAGGATATGGGGATTTTATCACGATAGCCCTGCCGGCACATCATCACCAGCAAACAACTTTGGTGATGGCTGGCGTGCAACTGAGGTCCTTCATTATTTGATTTATTACACCCTGATTTTTGCTAAATAGTTACTGGCTAAATGGTAGTATTTCTTTTCATGCCAGCCAATAACCTACATGTCATTCGGGAAACACACTATTCTCTGCAACTCGCCGCTCGGTGTGTACAGCACCCGCCACATAATGATGATAGCTAAACATTTCACCATCCAGGCTATCGATCTTATGTGCATTATAATTATCGGCATCTTTTGAATTCACAGGTGTGATCATTTCATCCTCGATCCACCCCCTGAACATTGTAAAATAGACGGGCCCGGATATACCCCAATGACCCACACCAATTCTTTCCTCAAATTCTGTACTGCCCTGTTGATATATCCGGCTGGTTACTTTATATGAGCCCTGGGGATACCTTTCTATAATCCATTTTTCCTGACTGCCATTCGCGTTAACCAGGCTGCCATACCAATGACCCGTAAGCCTCTGCCATATATCCTGCTTGCTCATTCCCTCTTCGGGCATAACGACTTCCTTATCGGATGGTTTTGTTGCCACACAGCCATTGACCAGGAGTAGCGCGGCAAGCGCAAATACGCATCTTATTTTCATTAATTGTCCCTCATGCTTTCATTTTTTAAGGCAATACAAACGACTGACAATGCCAGGAGCCCCGGGCTATTTTTCTTATATTTCAGGTTTTTTTATTATGACTATCAATAGTCAGGCTATTGAATCTAGACGAGTTTAGTATCATGCGACCACTTTTGCCCATATATTTGCAAACATTACTCTAAAAACACCCCTTTTATTTAGCTGCTAGCCAGCTACATTGACCTGTTGTCAACAAAAAAACGGGGCAAACACTATACCCTCTATATTTTGTCTCATTTGCCGTGATGGCTATTACTCCATTGCCTTTTTCGATGCTTATCACCAATAATTTTCGTTATCCTTTCAACTCCGGAAAATGTAAATAGATCAACTAAATTTACATTCGGTAGTTTTTACATGAGCTCTACGCCCACCCCCTTATCCGACAACAATCCATGTATTATCTGCGGCGCCTGCTGCGTAAGCTTTCGTGTTTCTTTCTACTGGGGGGAGACAACGACAGTACAGGTGGGTGGCGTACCCGATGAACTAACTGAAAAGATCAACAACCATCGCGTTGCCATGCGGGGCACTAATCAAAAGAATCCACGGTGTATCGCTTTAGATGGAGAAATTTCTCAGCTGGTGAGCTGCAGCATCTATGACAACAGGCCATCACCCTGCAGGGAGTTTGTAGCCGGTGAGCCCCGTTGCATTGAGGCACGGCTGAAGCACGGCGTGTTAGATTTTATCCCGGCTAGCTGCGCCTGAATCAACTAACAGCAGTAATATAAATGTCCTGGTAATTAGACGCTATTAGTTCAGGCACAGCCCTGAGCAAAATATTAAATCCATCGGCGGTTTTAGAGACCTGTTTAAAACCACGACGACACAGCATGGCCTGCATTCTTTGCGAGGCCTGTGAACAGCGTGCATATAAATTCACCTGCTGCATATCATGCATGATCAGATCCAGCATGATCGTGCCATAACCCCGCCCCTGGAATTTGGCCGGTACACAGAGTGTGTATAATTCCTGTTCATTACGGGCCAGTGAAACCTCGATAATAATGGCCACGCCCACTCGCTGCTGATCCAGCATAAAGATAGTAACCTGCCCCGGTCGGCCATCAAGGATCCTGTCCCCCTTCAACAGGGAATAGATACGTTTTTTAAACCCGGCCACATGTGCTGGCGTTGAGAGATCAAGAGCAAAATGACCTTTATGTGCAGCACTCATCATGCAGCTACAGATAAAATTGTGATCGGATAAGGATGCTGATCGATAGCCTAACATCTATGGACTCGGATACTCATAATTGTTGATGCTAGATAAAAACCGGCCAGCGTGTCTAACAAATAAATTCAATGGTCACAGCGTAAATAATCAATCATCACGGGTTTTTATTAGCATGTTACCGATGAGCTGTTAAAATGCGTCATGACCAGTTCTACACTTATGATCCAGGGCACCACATCAGATGCAGGCAAAAGCACGCTGGTTGCCGGTCTCTGTCGCCTGCTAAAAAGACAGGGCTATTCTATTGCCCCCTTCAAGCCCCAGAATATGGCGCTAAACAGCGCAGTAACACCGGACGGTGGCGAGATAGGCCGCGCCCAGGCCGTACAGGCACAGGCCTGTGGGCTTGAGGCACATACGGATATGAACCCGGTATTACTCAAACCCAATTCAGATACCGGTGCCCAGGTCATTATCCATGGCAAGGCCTTAACCGAAATGGACGCAGTGCATTATCACGATTACAAGACCACGGCGATGGCCGCGGTACTGGAATCGCACCAACGCTTATCTACGCAGTATGGTGTCATCATGGTCGAGGGCGCTGGCAGCCCGGCTGAAATTAATCTGCGCGATAAAGATATTGCCAACATGGGTTTTGCAGAGGCCGTTGATTGTCCGGTCATTATCATCGCCGATATCGACAAGGGTGGTGTCTTTGCCCATCTTGCCGGCACACTGGCACTACTCTCTGCAAGCGAACAGGATCGTGTCCAGGGTTTTGTCATTAATCGTTTTCGCGGCGACATCGCCCTGCTTAAATCTGGCCTGGACTGGCTTGAAGACTATACAAAAAAACCCGTACTGGGTGTGCTGCCCTATCTACATGGCCTGCACCTGGAGGCCGAGGATGCCATTAATACAGACTCGGTCGCCATCGATGACAGGCACATTAAAATCGTGGTACCCGTTTTATCACGTATCAGCAATCATACCGATTTTGATCCGCTGCGATTGCACCCACAGGTCGATCTACAGTTTATTGGCCCCAACCAGTCTATCCCACCCTGCGACCTGGTGATTTTGCCCGGCAGTAAAAGTGTACGTGCCGACCTGGACTGGCTGCAAAAGAATCACTGGCCGGACTACATCCAGCGCCATCTACGTTATGGTGGCAAGCTCATCGGCATATGCGGCGGCTTCCAGATGCTGGGCAAAATGATACACGACCCACAGGGCATAGAAGGGGCCAGGGGATCGTCACCTGCGCTCGGCTATCTTGACATGCAAACCACGCTGGAAAGTGAAAAGCAGCTACACCAGAAGACCGGCGTCATCCACGGCACTGGCTGCACCATCAGCGGCTACGAAATCCATGCGGGCATTAGCACCGGCCCGGCACTCGATACGCCTGCCGTTACATTCGAAAAGGGCATAGATGGTGCAATCTCGGCAGATAATCAAATTCTAGGCACCTATTTGCATGGACTCTTTGAGCAGCAGACAGCCTGCGACTGGCTGCTCAAATGGGCCGGCCTCGAACAACCCCGAACAGAGGACTACTTCCAACGTCGCGAAGATGACCTCAACCGACTCGCCGACAGCATTGAGCAACACCTGGATATAGATGCCATTAAACAGCTGTTATAATCGTAAATAATTTCCGGGTGTTCGGTAGCCGGCTAAATCACAATTGCTATTTCTGGGTTTTACAGAAAAAAATGCGAATGTACACAAATAAAAAATAGTAATTTCACGAGCTACGCGAGCAAAGCTGGAGAGAATAATTTTGTATACCCATTAATCTAAAATCGCTTTTATTTGCGCTATTTAGGTTCATTTGCGTTTTCTTATAGCTCAGTGAACTTAATGTTCTAGAATGACAGCAGACATTTAATGACGAGACACCAGGCCCGGTGCAGGCTTATAACGCGAGCATAATCAACAATGCTGCTTCCATGATTTCTATCAACGCACCAGCCGTATCACCCGTCATGCCACCTAGTCGTTTTAGCATTAATAATCTTAAGAAATAAAATACCAGCAGGCTGGTCAGTGCTAATGCAACAAAATGGAACAGGCCCAGCAACAGCAAGCAACATAATACTACACCGATCAAAACTATCACTGCCACCTGTTTGGGCAGGTGTTGTGACATAGCGGAGCCCAGGCCATTTACACGCACGTATTCCGTGCTCAAAAACAGGGCGATGACTGCACTCCTGGCCACTACCGGCACCACCAGTAAAAGACTCCAGTGCTGACCCAGCAACACACTCAATGCGGCAAACTTTAGTAACAGGGTCAACACCAGCACCACCACAGCCAGTGGCCCCGATCTCGGGTCCTTCATGATTTCAAGTGAGCGCGCCCTGTCACCATAGCCACCGGCCCAGGCATCGGCACTATCGGCAAGACCATCCAGGTGCAAACCACCGGTGATAACCACCCAGGCAACCAGGACCACGGCCGCCACTAGCATCACTGGCTGCCCTGCCAACAACCACTGCAACAGGACGATAACAAGGCCAATCAGCAGGCCGACCAGCGGATAATATAAAACCGACCGCGCCGTATTTTCATCCGTCCACTCTCGACTGGAAATGACGGGTATACGGGTTAAAAACTGCAGTGCGATCAGAAAGGGGTGCATAGGTATTGATCAGTAATCCGGTTGGTATATCAGCCCTGATAGTAAAGCATTAAACGACTTCATTCATTAAAATCATTTTTAAATTCGATGTAGCTACCGGGTAGCTGATAATAATTAAACAATGTTGCGGTTCTTGCATAGCCATTACGCCGAAATAAATCGGTCAGGTTCAGGCCTATACCCAGGTACAGGTTTCTTTCGTCCCTTTCTGCCGCATCATCGTAACCCCGACTGTAATAACCAAGATGTAACTCCAGGTGTTTTAATAATCCTTTACGTGTAGCCTCGAAACCATTGAACTTTATTGCCAGCAGATATTTCGAATTTTCATAATCCGTCGTAAAGTCATTATCTGTCGGATTAAAACCATATTCCCAGCGTATATCCAGTTTATTTGCCAGGCTGGGATTTTTATACAAATAATAGCCTGCCAGGCTACCCAGCACATTGCTGACAAAATCCTCATAAGAAAAACCGTAGTCACTAAAGGAGTCACCCAGCTCCATATAACCCATAATCACAAACGATGACAAGGCACCATAATAGGCCGCATCATCATGATTAAAACACTGGCTTTTAAAATAGGCGGATAAGCCATGTGTAACGGCAAAAGAGCTATACAGGTGACCAATTTTATCTGCACCTCCCTCATCCGTATCGGCCCCAAACCAGCCTTCTGGCTGGGCATGTGGTGATCGTGAAAAATAATCCCAGTTTGCCACACCCCAGGCAGTCACCACGCCGACCCCGATCAGGTTAACCCTGTAAATACTATTATTATCAGGCAGCCTGTCGCCACAGTCAGTGGAATAGGCACTGACAGGAAAAACAAATACTAGAAATAATGTTATTAACCTGAACATAGGCATTATCACAGCACCGATTATCTGCTAAAAAGTATAACAGCGATTAATTGACATCAGCTTGATATATAACAGACTATTATTCTGCCATTGTGATTAGAATTCGAATATGACTGATACTAAAAATTTAGACCCATCGATACAACTACATGTTAGCACGAGTGAACTTGATGGCTTTTGCCAGAAACTGATCAAGCGCTCCCGAGACACATCCAAAACCCATGAGTCGCTGATTACACTGGAGACCTTTATTGCTCTTTTTAGCGCCACGTCAAAAGGATCGGACGAATACTATGCGGTTGAATCACTGATTAAATCACATACCGAAATTACGCGACAACAACTCCTCGACGAAAAGACTATTGAACTGGCACATGCCCTGTTACATCAGGATATCAATAAACTCACTGCGGTACACACCCCCCTGTCCCGCAACGGCTTCCATAATATCCTGAGCCAAATTTGCCAGCAACTGACCGCGGGCGAAGTTATACAGGCATGCAACTGGTGCACTGACTGGCTGACAATGGCAAAACAAAAAGCAGAAGAGGCCAGCGGCTATCCCGATGCAATGGACTTTAAAAAGGCAGGTATAGCTTTTGAAGAATACCAGGCAATGCTTGATACCGGCAGGGTACTCAGCGCACTGTGACGCACCATTAACAGCTATAGCGTTATTTCAAAGATCAAAAGAAAGCGCAAATACAGGAAAATTGCATTGCGCTAATTTCTCAGCCTGAACACCCAGCAAATACTGGTTTATCTTGTATCTATTTGTGCTGTTCGCGTTCATTTGCGTTTTCTTTTACACCACCTGAAGAACCACAACAGTCCAGCAGTTCAACGGTAGCATTTCTTCATGAACGGTCCGATCAGTCCAGTACGTGCGACACCAGTCCATCGGCCAGCTTGGGTTCAAACCAGGTAGACTTGGGCGGCATCACCTCATTCGCATCGGCCACCGCCATCAGTGCCTCCATACTGGTGGGGTAGAGCGAAAAGGCAACGGCCATTTCTCCGGAGTTAACGCGTTTTTCCAGACCCTCAAGACCACGGATACCGCCAACAAAGTCAATGCGCGAATCCGTGCGCGGGTCAACGATGGCCAGGAAGGGCTCAAGCAGGTTGTCGGCCAGAAGACTGACATCGAGACTGGCGACCGGGTCATTGGGGATCAGGTCCGCATTAATATTCAGGCGATACCATTCACCGTCCAGGTACATACCGAACTCGGTCGCTTTAGAGGGTTTCACTGCGGCATTTTCTTTTACACAGCTAAAGTTGGTCGCGATCTTTGCTAAAAACTCGTCTTTGGATAAACCATTAAGATCCGTGACTACGCGGTTGTAATCAAAAATTTTCATCTGGTTGTGCGGGAAGATAACCGACAGGAAATAATGACTCATCTGCTCATCGGAACCACCAATCGATTTGGCCACGCGCGAGGCCGAGGCCGAACGATGATGACCATCGGCAATATAGATTGCCTCCATGGCATCGAAACCGGCGCTGAGTTTATCCATCGTGGCCTGGTCCTCGATTACCCAGAACCTGTGACCAATACCGTCATCGGCCTTCAGGTCATACACGGGCTGGGTCTCGGTTACCTTGCGCAGGATCTCATCGATTTCCGCATCGGATTTATAGGCCAGCAATACCGGGCCAGTCTGCGCATTCAGCGCCTCGATCTGGCGCACGCGATCGTCTTCTTTTGCCGGGCGGGTAAATTCGTGTTTACGGATACGGTTGGTATCGTAATGCTTCACGGATGCCGCTGCCACGATACCGGTCTGCACGTGCTCACCCATGGTCAGCTGATAGACATAATAACGGGGTGCGGCATCGCGCATCAGCACACCATCGGCCACCAGCCTGTTCAGGTTCTCCGCAGCCTTGGCATAGACCGCCGGGTCATAGGCATCGGTACCTTCCGGTAAATCGATCTCCGCCTTGGAAATATGCAGGAAACTCATCGGCTTACCCGCAGCACGCTCACGCGCCTCTTCACTGTTGAGGACATCATAGGGCGGTGCCGCCACGTCAACAGCATGTTCAGGAACAGGGCGTAAACCGGCAAAGGGACGAATTAAGGGCATGGTGCAACTCTTCAGATCTGTTTAAGTGAGGCGCTATTATACAGAGTCAGGCCGTCTTGCGCGAACCACTATTCACTACACAGGGGCAGCAACTGCTGGCGCATCCTGTTGACGATACCGACCAGGTTGGCCTTATTTTTGTCTGGCAGGGTGGTTAAGGCAGCAACGCGATCCGGGTAGCTCTCGGTTACGGCAAGTAACTCACAGACCTGTGCAGCCAGCGTCGAACGGCTGATATTCAGGTTGGCGGCGAAGCGTCGCAGGGCATCGACCAGCCCTACCGGTGTAGCCTGGCGATCAAGCAACTCACCATAGTCCCCAAACGGCATCACCGTGAGCAGGTTGTGGATGGTATAGGCGCGCATCGGGGTGGGGTCGTACACCGGGGTGAATGCACTGCCAGCATCGCGCGCGATGACCGACAGGTTTTCCATGTGCAGGTCGCCATTACCGGTGAGCAGCGCCAGCAACAAACGCCTGAGCAGGTGCAACTTGGCACCGTGGCGGTCACTAAAGAGGTCAATCGGGCTCACATCTATGGCCCTGCCAATAGCATCATAACTGTAACTATAATGATGCGTAATATCCGCATCACCCGAGGCCAGCACCGAATACAGGGTCTCGGTAAAGACGGGGATATGGTTTTTATCCCGATCAAAACGCTCAATCGCCAGCACCGGGATATCATTAATATGTGCCTGCCAGTACCGGGGCGTTTCAAAACCCGCCTCGCGATGAACATCCAGTGCCAGCGCCTCCAGTGCATTGATTCCAGGATAGGCCGCGTCCTGTTCGAACTTGACTACCACGTCGGTGACACCATGGGAGCCAACACGGGTGGGCAGACCGATACGGTTATCCCAGCCGGTGTCGGGGATCGATAACAACAACTTGGGA
>JAOUMO010000040.1 GCA_029881425.1 Gammaproteobacteria bacterium | reverse complement strand
ATTGGTCATGTGGGTCTGCACGCCACTCAAACCCGGCCTATGCCTACTGGCCCCCATGCCGCCACCAAGGGTTTCATAATAATCCCAGGCCGCCTGGCCAGCCTGGGCCACCGAGCCCATGGCCACATTATTCATACTGCCGTGACTCGCAGCGGGTATCTTTTCTGGTAGCGCCCTGGCCAGCGCACCCATCACCACATCCACTACACGACTGCTGGTTTCCACGTTACCGGCTGCCACTGCCGCAGGGCGCTTTGCATTTAACAGGCAGCCTTCGGGGGCTCTGAGCTGAATCAAACGAAAGGTACCGGCACAGGCCGGGGTCTGTGCCGGCATCAGGCAACGAAACACATAAAATACCGCAGCGGCAGCGACCGATAACGGGCAGTTAATATTGCCTTTTACCTGGTCGGCGGTGCCGGCAAAATCCACGAGTACACGCCCCTGGCGAATACTTAAACTGGCCCTGATGGGGATATCCCGCTGCCCCATACCGTCATCGTCCATCACATCTTCAAACCCATAATCACCATCAGCAATCTGCCTGAGTGCTGCCAGCGCCAGCTTTTCCGCATAGTCATTCAAGGCGACCAGCGATTGCTGATAGGGCTCGATGCCGGTTTTCCTTATCAGGGCACTGAGGCGCTCAGCACCCCGGCGATTGGCACTGATCTGTGCCTCGAAATCGCCCCTTGATTCGCGCGGGTTACGCATGCCATCGATAAGCCGGGCCATAATCTTCACGTTAATCATCTTATCCACGACAATTTTGGTCGGCGGTATAACCAGGCCCTCCTCATGCAGGTCACTGGACATGGGCATGGAGCCAGGGCTATCGGCACCTATGTCCGCGTGATGGGCACGGTTGACGACAAACCCCATCAGGACCTGATCCACATAGACCGGCGCAATCATGGTCACATCGGGCAGGTGGGTACCGCCAAGGTAGGGGTCATTCAGCATCAGCATATCGCCATCATGCCAGTCAACCTTATTCACTATGTCCTTCATCGCATAGGCCATGCTACCCAGATGTACCGGGATATGGGCGGCCTGGGCACAGAGCGCACCCTCCGCATCAAACACCGCACAGGAGTAGTCCAGCCGATCCTTGATATTGGGTGAAAAGGCGACCCGCCTGAGCACCGCACCCATTTCATCGCAGATAGCCTCGATACGGCTGGAAAAGATACTTAAAGCAATGGCATTCATAATCCACCTGATAGTAAAATGATATATATCAAAGAACCACTTGAAAAACAGCGCTTTCTAATATATCTTTATAACCCACTAAAATACTCAACTATTTAAACCCACATAATAATCAACAGGAATATAAAATATGAACCCTCTAATGACAATCAAAGGCACCTTGGCCGTTGGTTTTATCCTTGCACTTATCGTGGCCTTTGGCCTCGGCAATGGCCTGAATGGCTTACGCTTCGTTGTATGGCTGCACGTTATGGCCGGTGTTGTATGGATAGGACTGCTGTACTACTTCAATTTTGTTCAGGTTCCTGGTGTGGGCAAGGCACTGGCTGAAGCCAATGACGGCGGCCCCGGCCCCGCAGCCATCAATAAATATGTAGCACCCACCGCACTGTTATGGTTCCGTATGGGCGCAGCAGTAACCTGGCTGACCGGTGTGAGTGGCCTGGCGCAGATTGGCGGCGGCATGCAGGGTGTATGGGATGCCTTCATGCTGACGAATGGCATGGGCGTAATTGGCCTCGGCGCATGGTTAGGCACCATCATGTTATTTAACGTATGGGTACTGATCTGGCCTAACCAGAAGAAAATCCTGGGTCTTGACGGCCAGCAACACAGTGCCGATGCCATCGCTTCTGCAAAGAAAATCGCGCTGCTGGCTTCACGTACTAACACAGTATTATCTATTCCTATGCTGTTATGTATGATTGGTTATGGCCATGGTATGAGCTTCTAGTCACAACCATTTATAGCGTTTAAAAACGGCGGACTTCCCGCCGTTTTTTTTGTACTATAAAAAACAGTTAACACACTATTAACAGCAAATAACGGAATCCAGACTATTATTAATTAAATAAAACCATTACTTTTATTCATTATTAAACGGGGACATCAGCATGACGATCATACGCCTGTACACACTCAAGCCTAATCTGGCCTCGCATGTGTACAGCGGCCTGGTACTATTAGTGTGTTTCTGTCTATTATTGAGCAGCCGCAGCCTGTATGCCGATCATTCGGGTACCGATAATACCTACATAGTGGGCGTAGTTCCCCAGTTTGAAGCACGACGCCTGCATGCCATCTGGCGCCCCATACTGGATCAGCTGGAAAAAAAAACCGGCTATACATTTGACCTCCAGGGTTCACCCAGCATCCCCGATTTTGAAAAAGAATTTCTCGCCGGTAAATTTGATTTTGCCTATATGAATCCCTATCACCTGGTCTGGTCACAGGAATCTAGCCGATACCTGCCCCTGATCAGGGACCATAGTAAACAACTCCAGGGGGTACTGGTAGTCAACAACAACAGTAAGATCAACGATGTCACTGAACTGGATGGCAAGATCGTCACTTTTCCCGCACCTAATGCACTCGGCGCATCACTATTAATACGTGCCGACCTGGAAGATATATTCAAAATTAAAATCATACCCCGTTATGTCAAGACCCATGACTCGGTGTATCTCAATGTCGCCCTGAACCAGGCAGCGGCGGGAGGCGGGGTACAGAAAACCCTGAACCGGCAACAGAAACAGGTAAAAGATAGCTTGAAAGTGCTCTATCGCACCCGCAAGGTAGCCCCTCATCCCTTCGCTTCACACCCAAGAATTGACCCTGAAATAAGCAAGCGGTTACAGGATGCACTACTGGAAATTGCCTCAACGGAGGAAGGCAAACAAATGCTGGCCAGGATCCCTATTAAACAGATCGGCACTGCAAGCATGGGGGATTACCTGCCCCTCAACAAAATGGGGCTGGAACGCTTCCGCCAGGAAGACTAATTGCCTATGGGTATTCGCAGTAAACTCATTTCGCCTTTCATCGTTGGCTACCTTTTAGTGACCTTACTTATCCAGTTCGCCTGGCAACCCATCTACCTCGCTGAAGAACTGGAAAGCTTTGAGAAAACCCAGGACATTGCGCTCGCCAGCCTGTCACCGGAACTGATACGCAACATGTTGGCCGCTGACCTGGCGACACTCTATGCCCATATGGAACAGCATATGGAACTACAAGGTGCATCATGGCTAAGCCTGGTCATCATCGATAAAAATGGCAGGCGAATTTATCCATTGATAATGTCCGACATCAAAAATACCGGTGATTTATTGTATATCGAACGTGAGTTAAAACACCTTGATGAATATCTCGGAGCCATAAAACTTATTGCCGACCCAAGCCATGAGCTTGAGACTGAAATGAAACATATCAGCTTCATTGAACAACTCATCCTGGGCGTATTTGCACTGGTCTTTATTTTCAGTTTTATCTGGCAAAATATTTTAATAAACAAACCCCTGATGCAACTCAGGAATACGGCACGAAAACTGGCAGATGGCGATTTTGAATCAAGCGTCAATATAAAAAACAAAGATGAAATTGGACAATTAAGCGACACCTTTGAATCTATGCGTTTGCAATTAAGAGAAAAGCACGTCGATCTCGAACAGGCCGTATTACTTGCCCAGTATCATGAAATCAGGCAACGCGCAGTCATCAATACCATGGCCGATGCGGTCATCATCTCCAACACCAATGGCCAGATCGAAAGCTTTAACCCCGCTGCTGAACGTATTTTTGGTTATGATGCAGCCGAAGTACTGGGAAAAAATATTGCCATATTGATGCCTGATAATGATGCAGTGCACCACCAGCATTTTATCGATAACTTTTTGAACTCTGGCTCCAGCTATCTAATGGGTGAAATCAGGGAACTCAAGGGCAAGCACAAGGATGGAAAAATTATTGATATTGAAATTGCCCTCAGTGAAATTGAGACCGAGGACCAACACCTGTTTAGCGCCATCATGCGTGACATCAGTGAACGTAAGGCAGCTGAAGAAGAATTACGTATTGCGGCTATTGCATTTAACACCCACGAAGGCATCACCATTACCGATGTAAACGCCAATATTGTCAAGGTAAATCCTGCCTTCACCCATATTACCGGCTATGACGAAAATGAGGTTATAGGTAAAAACCCGAGAATGCTCTCTTCTGGCAGGCAGGACAAGGCCTTTTATAAAAACCTATGGAATGAACTTGATAACAGGGGCCACTGGGCAGGTGAAATATGGAACAAACGCAAAAATGGTGAAATATATCCAGAATGGCTAGCCATTACCGCAGCAAAAAATTCACAGGGCAAAGTGACGCATTATGTCGCCAACTTCCTCGACATATCAGAACAGAAGAACCAGCAACTACAGTTACATGAAAAAGCTGTAGAGCTGGAAAAAGCAAAGAATATTGCCGAACAGGCATCTCAGGCAAAATCCAGCTTCCTCGCCAATATGAGCCATGAAATCAGGACACCGATGAATGGCGTACTGGGCATGGCGCAACTACTTGCCGATACAAAACTAAATACGGAGCAACAGGAATATGTCGATATCATTGATAACTCCGGGCATATGCTGCTGACTATCATTAATGACATACTCGATTTTTCTAAAATTGAAGCTGAAAAAATGACGCTGGAAAAAGTCAGTGTCAATCTCAAACAGGTGGGCATGGATACCATCAAGATGCTGTCTGCAAAAGCGCATGAAAAAAATATTCAGCTACTGTTTAACTATGCAGATGATTGCCCGCAATATGTCATCGGTGACCCCGGACGTCTCCGGCAAATCATTACCAACCTGATAGGCAATGCCATTAAATTCACCCATGAGGGGCATGTCCTGCTGGATATTTCCTGCAACAGCATCGAGAACAACCAGGCAGAATTACACCTGAAAATAGAAGACACGGGCATTGGCATACCGGATGACAAAAAAGATCTCCTCTTCAATTCATTCTCACAGGTCGATGAATCAACCACACGAAAATTTGGTGGCACGGGTCTCGGGCTCGCCATCTGCAAACAGCTCGTGCAACTGATGCATGGCGAGATTGGCATACAGAACACACAGGATAAGGGTTCAACTTTCTGGTTCACGATATCACTACCCCTGCTCAAAAATAAGACAATCCTGGACAGGGCAAGCCTTGATAACAAACGCATTCTCGTAGTCGATGACAACGAAATCAATCGACAACTCTTAACAGAGCAACTTGAACATTTTAAGATGCAGGTTACAGCAAGGGACTCCGCTGCAGAGGCGCTAGCTGAGCTACATAAAGCACATAACACAAGCCAGTTTTTTGATTTGGCCATAGTTGATTTTATGATGCCTGAAATGGATGGGGAGACACTGGGCACTATCATTAAAAATGAACCCAAGTTTAAAAACTTACCACTGATTCTATTAACCTCAGCTGCTCAACGCGGTGACTCACAACGATTTAAGGAAATCGGTTTTGCTGGCTACCTGCCAAAACCTGTACATAGAAATATTCTTCGACAGGTCCTCGAATGTGTGCTTGCACTTGATCCCGAACTATCAGACCATGAGCTTATTACACAATATAATATTCCCGCCTACGATCTGGATACCACAAAAGAAACACGCTTTGAGGGAAAAATTCTACTGGCTGAAGATGATATTACCAACCAGAAAGTCGCCAGGGGCATACTCGTACAAATGGGACTTGATGTAGATATAGCTAACAATGGCACCGAGGCAGTCGAACTATTTAATAACAACCCTTATGATTTAATCCTGATGGATTGCAGGATGCCGGTAATGGATGGCTTCGAGGCAACACAGAAAATTCGTAAACTGCCGCATGGCAACCTGGTGCCTATTATTGCTTTAACCGCCAATGTACAAATCAGCGACCAGCATCAATGTCGCGCGAGTGGCATGAATGATTTCCTGAGCAAACCATTTAGCCGTGAAGAGCTGGCAACACTGTTATCACACTGGCTAGAACAGGATGCTAACACCTATATTAAGCACCATAGCCAGTCTGACCCGGAGATATTCGATGAAATCATTGATCTGAAAATATTTGAGGCTCTCAAAATAACCATGGGAGATTCATTTGATGAGCTGATCAATGAATTCCTTCTGGATACCGATAAAAAAATAGCGCAGGCACATGACTATTACAGGGATTGCACCATAAAAGACCTTATCCTGCTGTCACATAGCCTCAAATCCAGCAGCGCCACACTGGGCGCCATGCAACTATCGAGTATCAGCAACCTGATTGAATCCCTTGCAGAAGAAAATGATACTGACTCAATTCCACAACTGCTGGAAAAACTCGAATTAGCCTATCTTCAGGTAAAGCACTTTTTCAAGACCGGCGAGCACTCGGCCACAGAATAAAAAACACCAGTAAATCAATTAGTTATCAGCAGCCAATACGCCATTTGAAATACCCGAACAAGCAGGTATAATTACCTGTTCTGCGGCAGTCTTACCTGCCGTTTTTTCATTTTGGGAACCCGCTAATGCCGGGTAAAAGGTTATGGCTGGAACAGAACACCTAATGACGACTTATGCGCCCCTACCGGTCTGCTTCGAGAAAGGCGAAGGTGCGTTACTCTATGATGACAAGGGCAAGTCCTATCTGGATGCCCTCTCGGGTATCGCCGTGTGCGGCCTGGGCCATGCACACCCCCAGGTAACCGAGGCGATCAGTGAACAGGCGGGGAAATTAATCCACACCTCCAACCTCTACTGCATACATCGTCAACAGGAACTGGCAGATAAGTTAACCCGGGTTTCCGGCATGGACAGGGTGTTCTTTTCCAACTCAGGCGCAGAGGCGAATGAAGCGGCCATTAAACTGGCGCGCCTGCATGGCCACAAGAAGGGCATAGACAATCCCGCCATTATTGTCACCGATGGCAGCTTCCATGGTCGCACCATGGCCACCCTCAGCGCCACCGGCAACAGGAAAGTACAGGCCGGCTTCGAGCCACTGGTACAGGGATTTATTCGTGCGCCTTACAATGACATCGAGGCGATAAAAAAGATTGCCCAAAATAGCAGCAATGTCGTTGCTGTTTTAATCGAACCGATACAGGGTGAAGGCGGCATTAACTGCCCTGACGCGAATTTCCTGCCACAGCTGCGTGAATTGTGTAACCAGCATGGCTGGCTCATGATGCTGGACGAGATTCAAACCGGCATGGCGAGGACCGGACAGTGGTTTGCCTTCCAGCACTATGACTTTTCACCGGATGTCATGACCCTGGCGAAAGCACTGGGTAATGGCGTACCCATCGGGGCCTGTCTTGCCAAAGGTGATGCTGCCAATATTTTCCAGCCGGGCAATCATGGCTCAACCTTTGGTGGTAATCCACTTGCCTGTGCAGCGGCCAATGCAGTTATCGACACCATTGAAAAAGATCAACTACTACAACAGGCACAGTCCCTGGGACACTACCTGCTAGACGGTTTCAAGCAACAGTTATCCGGTGTAGAGCTAGTCAACGACATCAGGGGGCAGGGGCTGTTGATCGGTATTGAGCTAAAAAGGGACTGCACCGAACTGGTCTCGCAGGCACTGGAAAAAGGCCTGTTGATCAATGTCACGGCAGGCAATGTTATCCGCATGCTGCCACCACTCATTTTAAGCGAAACCCAGGCTGACCAGATTATTGAAATCGTCAGCGGGTTAATCAAATCAATTACAGAATAAAACCGGAGACGCCCATGGCGACACGGCACTTTTTAAGTTTGCTGGATTTAACGGCTGTCGAATTAATGCAATTGCTCAAGCGCGCAATTGAACTAAAGGCGATGCATCGTGCAGGTGAAGTTTATACCCCTTTAAAGAACAAGGTACTGGCGATGATTTTTGAAAAATCATCCACCCGTACCCGCGTCTCTTTTGAGGCCGGCATGGTACAGCTCGGCGGTCACGCCATGTTCCTGTCACCCAGGGACACACAGCTGGGTCGAGGTGAACCAATCGAAGATACCGCACGTGTCCTCTCCAGCATGGTCGATATCATCATGGTGCGCACATTCGAACATGAAAAAATAGAGACGCTGGCAAAATACTCATCGGTCCCCATTATCAATGGTCTTACCGACTGGGTTCACCCCTGCCAGTTACTGGCCGATATGCAAACATGGATCGAACACCGTGGCGATATCAAGGGCCGCACCGTTACCTATGTCGGTGATGGTAATAATATGTGCCACTCCTACATTAATGCAGCCAGGCTACTCGACTTTAATTTGCGCATTGCCTGCCCCGAAGGTTATGACCCCGACCCCGAACTGGTCAGTGTTGCAGACGACCGGGTAAGCATCATTCGCGACCCCAGGGAGGCCTGTGAAAATACCGACCTGATCGTGACTGATGTCTGGGCCAGCATGGGCCAGGAGGAAGAACAGAAGCAACGTGAAAAATCCTTTGCTGACTACCAGGTGGATCAAACCCTGATGAACCTGGCTAATGACGACGCACTCTTCATGCATTGCCTGCCTGCACACCGGGGTGAAGAAGTCAGTGCCGAGATTATTGATGGTCCCAGGAGCGTGGTATGGGATGAAGCAGAAAATCGCCTACATGCACAAAAGGCCCTGCTTGAATTCCTGCTGTTAAATCAATAAAGACGGTTACAAGCTTTTTTATTCATGATTGAAACCCGGTCACACCAATACTGTCTATATCACGAAATTAAACACGCTTTTTCAGCGCGCATATTGTATAACTGATGTTATGAAATCAAGCACCCGGGCCCTGATTATCGCCACGCTATGGCCAGCACTATTACTGGCCGTGCCTGATCAGGCCCTACAGGTTAATGATCCACTCTGCACGCTCGATACAGACAGCGTGATACTCCACACACCACCTGACGCCTTTACCTCAGAAGAAAAAGATCAAACACGAATCAGTGCGCAACAGGTAGAAAACACCAGCGGAGATATCAGCATTTTTAGCGGCAATGTCCTAATCGAACGTGACAAACTTAGATTACAGGCCGATACCACCGTATTCAATCGAACCACCCAGCAACTTGAGTTTGATGGCAACATCCACGTGGATGCTGAATCCCTGTCTATCGAGGCCGATAATGGCTGGTACAATATTGAAAGCCAGACCGGAAAATTTTCTAACAGCCGTTACCAGTCTGCAGATGCCGAGTACAGGGGTGAAACACCCGCACTCAGCCTGGCAAAAGGCCAGCAGACATTAATGATCAATAGTAGCTTTTCAAGCTGCCCGGGAGAAAATAAAGACTGGCAGCTCAACACCAGCTTACTTAAACTTGATCAGGAAACATCAACAGGCACAGCAAAACATGCCGTGCTCTGGTTTAAAAATATTCCTATCTTCTACACCCCCTATCTCAGCTTCCCGCTCGGTGATGAACGCCGTTCCGGTTTTCTCATGCCCGGCTTCGGCAACTCCACATCGGGCGGTGCAGAATTAAGTGTGCCATGGTACTGGAATATTGCACCCAACCAGGATGCAGTCATTACACCTCGCTATATGAATAGACGCGGCACGCAGTTAAACACACATTATCGATACCTGACACAGTCGAGCAATGGTCTGGTGGATCTTGAATATCTACCCGAAGACAAACAGACGCAAACGGAACGTTATCTTATAAAATTTAATAACCATTCAGATATAACCACAAACACCAATCTGGACCTGACCATCCAGGATACTTCTGACAAGGATTATTTTGATGACCTGGGTGCAGGCTTTACTATTAGCAACACTACACATCTCGAACAAAAAGCAACACTACGATACACACAGGATACATGGTCGATAAATACAGTCCTGCAAAGCTATGAAACCATAGATGACACCATAGCCCTTGCCAGTCGGCCCTATAGGCGCCTGCCTCAAATCACAGTGACTGCAACAGACACCCTGCGCGATAGTGAACTGCTCTGGTCGCTCAACTCTGAGCTTGTCGACTTCAAACACGAGAGCAACACAAAAATTGAGGGCCAGAGAATTTATCTTTACCCTCAGTTATCCTGGCCCATCACAGGGACTGCCTGGTTTATAACACCCACTACCGGCATCCATTACAGCCAGTACAAGATGACAGATGAATTTTCCAATGAACTGGATATAGAAAATCGTTCCCTGAGCATTAGCAGCCTTGACGCCGGTTTATTTTTTGAGCGCGACATAGTCAACAATAACTACCTGCAAACCTTTGAACCGCGTTTATATTATTTGTATGCGCCCTATGAAGACCAGTCTGCAATCCCCATTTTTGATACTACTGAAACAGAATTTGGTTTCTCGCAGCTATTTAGAGACAATCGATTCAGTGGTGTCGATAGAGTCGGTGATGCAAACCAGCTTACGCTGGCTCTCAGCAGCCGCATTATTTCACAGGCTTCGAGCGCAGAGCTACTCAACTTAAGCATTGGTCAAATCCACTATTTTGATGATCGCAAAGTAAGCCTGACCAATATCGAATCAACACATAAAAAATCCGACATCGTTGCCGAAATAGGCGCCAGGCTAAATCACTGGAATGCCAAAAGCACTGTCCAGTGGGATACCCAGCTGGACCAGCTAGACAAGCGCAATATTACTTTAAGTTATGTATCGCCACAGCAGGAGATACTGAACCTGGGTTACCGCTTCAGGCGTGATCCGGCAGACACGAATAACAGCATAGAGCAAACCGATTTTTCGTTTAACTGGCCAATGACAAACCAGTATTCACTGCTCGGCCGCTGGAGCTACTCTGTTACCGATAAACAGGATATAGACAGCCTGTTTGGTATAGAATATGAATCCTGTTGCTGGGCACTGCGCGTGGTTGCACAACGCTACCTGAATATTGATGCAACCCCTGACGAAGATGAATATGATACGTCCATCATGTTCCAGCTTGTACTCAAAGGACTGGGTAGCGTAAGCGAGAAATCAACCACAAACATCCTTAAACAGGCAATACCAGGTTATTCACCGGAATACTGATTATGAAAAACTTACTTACCTTTCTTTTATTCACATTGACCTGGCTGGCCAGCCCGTCCATCCAGGCACTACAAAAGCTTGACCACATCGTAGCTATAGTCAATGACGATGTAATAACCTATCAGGCATTACAACAGAAAACTGTAGAATTCAAACAACAGCTATTAAGAAAAAAGGGACGCGTACCCAGTGATGAGATAATGCAGAAGCAGGTACTCGAACGCATGATAACTGACAGCGCCCAGCTCCAGCTTGCGAAATCACAGGGCATTAATATCGATGATATTAGCCTTAATAAAATAATAAATGAAATTGCAGAAAACAATAAAACAACCCTGAGCAAGATGCAAAAATCCCTGCAAAAAGATGGCATAGACTTCGATTACTTCAGGGAACAGACACGAAACGATATGATCATACGCCAGCTCCAGCAGCGCATGGTGTTTAATCGCATTAATGTCACCAGTAATGAAGTCGAACAATTTTTAGAACAGCAGAACCAGACAGGAGCAAGTGAAAAATACCACCTGGCACATATACTTGTAGCAACACCAGAGGCTGCATCACCTGAAACAATCCAGGCGGCCTTCGATAAAGCCGAAAAAATACATGCACAACTGGATGCCGGCGAATCATTCACTGAGGTTGCACAGCAGCACTCACAGGGACGAAACGCCTTAAGTGGTGGCGATCTTGGATGGCGCACTGCAGCTGAATTACCCGCTCTATTTCTAACTGCCGCAAAAAAACTTAAAAAGAATGGGATCAGCCCAACACTACGTAGCGCCGGCGGCTTTCACATCCTCCAGCTTATCGACAAAAAAACACAACAACACCTTGTCAGGCAAACACATGCACGACACATTTTAGTACAGACAGATACGATTACATCTGACGATGATGCAATGAAAAAACTTTCCGACATTAAAAATCGCCTTGATTCTGGCGAGGACTTCGCACAACTTGCAAAGCAGTACTCACAGGATCCCGGCTCAAAAGATAAGGGCGGCGATCTCGGTTGGGCAGGTGAGGGAAATTTCGTACCACGCTTTGAAAAGGTAATGAACTCACTCAAAGTAAATCAGGTATCAGAACCGTTTAAAAGTTCATTTGGCTGGCATATCATCCAGGTTCTTGGCCACAGGACCCAGGATGAAACCCAGCAGTTGAAATATAAACGCGCAGAAAAGGCCATACAGGCCAGAAAAGCAGAAGAGGAACTCCAGCTCTGGTTACGCCGGGTGCGTGATGAGGCCTATGTAGAATACCGCAACAAGCCTGATGCATAATGCCAGTCTCCATAGCTATCACTCCAGGTGAACCTGCGGGCATTGGCCCTGATATTGTTTTACAACTAGCTCGTAATGACATACCCGCATCTATTGTCTGTTTTGCATCACCGCAACTGATGCAACAGCGAGCACAGCTGCTCGGTATTAATATTGACATAAAGATACTGCACGACTTATCAGACCGACAACCCCATAGCGCAGGCAGTTTGCAGGTCTATCCTGTACAAGGCTTAAAGTCCGCTAATGCAGGCACACTGGACGCAGGCAATGCCAACTATGTTCTAGCTACACTACAGGAAGCAGTTAACAGCATCCAGGGGCATCAACTAGATGCACTGGTTACCGGCCCCGTACACAAGGGCATAATTAATCAGTCTGGAATACCTTTTACAGGGCACACGGAATTTCTCGCAGAACTCACCCAGGGCACACCCGTAATGATGCTTGCCGCAGACAAGCTTAGGGTTGCACTGGTTACCACCCACCTGCCTATTGCACAGGTTAGCCAGGCGATTACTGCTAGAAATCTCGAACAGGTCATTCGCATACTGCACCATGACCTGATTCATCATTTTGCAATTAGCCATCCAGAAATTTTAATCTGTGGCCTAAATCCCCACGCGGGTGAAGACGGTCATCTTGGTCGCGAAGAAATTGAAATTATGCAACCAGTCATCAACAAGCTACGCGCCGAAAACATGAGGCTATCTGATCCGTTACCTGCAGATACACTGTTTACGCCCCGTTACCTGGATCGGGCCGATGCCGTACTCAGCATGTATCACGACCAGGGACTGCCCGTACTCAAACACGTCGGCTTTGGCCATGCAGTAAATATTACACTGGGACTACCCATTATTCGCACCTCTGTCGACCACGGTACAGCACTTGAGCTTGCAGGCACAGGCAAGGCATCCACGGGTAGCCTGCAATCGGCTCTCGACCTGGCTATCGACCTCGCGACAAAAAAATCAGGAAAAATTGATGCTTTTTAACTTGCCTCTTACAAACTACAGCTTTAGTCTTAAAATATGATACAGCACATTGCCAGAAAACGTTTTGGACAAAACTTCCTTACAGACGAAGCCATCATTGATCGGATTGTTCGCAGCATAAACCCCCAGGCGGGCGATAAGCTGGTAGAAATTGGGCCAGGTCTAGGCGCATTAACACGTCCTCTACTCAGCATTGCCGGTAAAATGGACGCCATTGAACTCGATCGCGATATCATTCCCAAATTAAGACTCAATGTCGGCATCGATAGTCCACTAACCATTCACAATTATGATGTCCTCAAATTTGATTTCAACCAGCTGATCGAGGATGACAGACAATTAAGAATCATTGGCAATCTACCCTACAATATTTCTACACCCATTATTTTTCACCTGACAAACTTTACCAACATTATCCAGGACATGTATTTTATGTTGCAAAAGGAAGTGGTTGAACGTCTCGCTGCAGCACCTGGCACCTCCGATTACAGCCGCCTATCGGTAATGGTTCAATATTACTTTAAGGTTGCAGCGCTATTTATCGTACCGCCCGAATCATTTGAGCCACAGCCCAAGGTCGATTCAGCCATAGTTCGCCTCGAACCCTACAAAGAGAAGCCCTTTATAGCGACAAGCGAAAAGGCCTTTTCACAACTGGTAGCCCTTGCATTCTCACAGCGCCGCAAAACCCTGAGAAACGTCCTCAAAAACCACTGTACCCAGGAGCAACTTGAGTCCGCCGGCATAAATCCTGGCCAAAGAGCACAGGAGCTCAGGCTGGAACAGTTTGTCCAGCTCAGTAATATTCTACAGTCCACAGAATCCACTAAAATTTAAAGGTCTATTTTTAGTATACTTCTGGTATGCTGTATACAAACCAATCAGGTAACTATTATGACTAGCAGCAATTATAAATTCATAGTCGATGTAATCCCCAATTATATTGAGGAACAGTCTAATCCTGAAATGGGCCATTATGTCTTTTCCTACACGGTCACCATTACCAATCAAGGGGACATGCCCGCCAAGTTACTGACACGCCACTGGATTATTACCAGTTCAGATGGCCAGACACAGGAAGTCACCGGAGATGGCGTAGTCGGTGCACAGCCCTATCTAAAACCAGGTGAGGGATTCCAGTACACCAGTGGCACGCTCATGAAAACCCCATCGGGCTCAATGACCGGCAGTTATCAAATGCTTGCGGATGATGGTTTCGAATTTGATGCCCAGATCCCTGAGTTCTATCTACTGGCACCTAATACACTGCATTAATAAATCATGGGATTAAGATTTAGTTACACCCTACTATCTCCCATATATGACCTGATTGTGTCCTCGGCCACAGATCCACTACGACGTACCAGCCTTAAGCAACTAAAAAACGTATCCGGGAAGCACATCCTGATCAATGGTG
>JAOUMO010000039.1 GCA_029881425.1 Gammaproteobacteria bacterium | reverse complement strand
CTGGCCAGATCTTCAAAGTGACGAATACCGCTCTCGGGGTCTCGCTGTTTTAACCACTGGTCAAACCGGGCATTGCTCTCGCTGGTAAACTGCCCACCATAATTAAACGGCCCGTACTGGGCAAACAGGCCGCCCGCTTTAAGTAACTGCCCCACCCCCCTGAACATGGCCTCGACCCGTGACCAGGATACAATATGAAGAGTATTTGCGGTAAACACATAATCTGTATTTGAAACCGGCCAGGTGCCGGCCTCGACATCCACCACCAGCGGAGGAAGAATACGTGCATTGCTGGCCTCGTCGAACCACAACTGCATGCCCGGTATTTGATCCGCCAGGTCAGATGGCTGCCAGTGTAGATGCGCCAGCTGCTCGGTAAAATAGATCGCATGCTGACCGGTACCACTGCCAATTTCAAAAACCTGCCCGGGATCGACAAAGAGCTGCTCTAACACGGCCAGTATGGGGCGTTTATTTTGTTCGCTGGATTCGGCGAAAGGTTTTACCTGCATTAAAATCTACCCGTCATTTTCGCACCCACCGGTGTCAGTACCAGGCCTACCAGTACTGCAAAAAAGTAGTCACCTTCCAGCCCCCAGCGATCCATAATCTCCTGGGGTAAATTGGCCAGCACACTACACATGATCACCAGCACGATTAAAAACAGTTTTTTATGGTTGACCAGTCCGGTAATAACGACCGCGAGTAAGGCCGCCATTAAATAATCCGCATTGAAACCGATTCGTGCTATGACACTATGGGATAGATTTACCGCAATGGTCATAAACAGGATAATAAACACCAGTAGTGCCTGCATAACATTCCCTTGTTAATTATTGTTGATTACATTTTATTTATAGAATTCGCGTAATGCCCGGTATAAATAATAGGCATCCCAGTAGCCCGCAAGCTCCCTGATGGAATGCATGGCAAAGGTCGGCACGCCAACATCGATCGTTTTCACGCCGAGCGCGCTTGCTGTTATGGGTCCAATCGTACTACCACAACCCATATCATTTCTCACCACAAAGGACTGTACCGGTATATCGGCCTTCTGGCATAACAGGCGGAATAATGCACTGGTCTCACTATTGGTTGCATAACGCTGGTTGGCATTCGACTTGATCACCGGCCCCTGGTTTATCAATGGCCCATGGTTATCATCATGCCTGTCCGCAAAGTTAGGGTGAACCCCGTGTGCATTATCCGCAGAAATCATCAGTGAACGATCCATCATGCGGGTAAGATTTTCACTCGAACCCGCAATACGTTCAAGCACTGATTTTAAAAAGGGCCCCTGCGCACCACTGGCCGAGGTACTACCCACTTCTTCATGGTCGGTACACACCAGCAGGCCACTGACATTATCAGCCACCTCGGTCAATGCCATTAAACCGGTATAACAACTTAATAAATTATCCAGGCGTGCGGCAGCAATGAAATCCTGGTGCAGGCCGACAAATGCCGGTGGCTGCACATCATAAAAACTCAGTTCATAATCGAGTATTTCAACGGCATCACAATCTTTGCACTGTTTCTGCATTAACTGCAGCAGGATATTTTTAAAATCCGGCTTGTCTTCATTGGGGAGCTTCAATATCAGCGGCACGATATCGGTCTGTGAATTGATACTACGACTGGTATTTACCTCACGATCCAGATGAATCGCCAGGCTAGGAATCACCGCAATGGGAATTTCAAAATTCACCAGGGCGTGCAGCATCTCACCATCCGTATCCAGGTAATTGACACGTCCGGCCAATGACAGGTCACGATCAAACCAGGGTGCTAACAGGGCACCACCGTATACCTCGACTGCAAGCTGGAAGTAACCATTTTTAACAATCTCGGCCTGTGGTTTCACTTTAAGGCAGGGACTATCCGTATGCGCACCCAGCATGCGTATACCCGCGCTAATGACATCGTCTGTGCCCAGTTTAAAGGCAATAATAGATGAATCATTACGGCACACAAAATAACCCTGCCCCTGTTCCAGTGACCAGGCATCGGCCTCGAACAGGCGTTGATAACCTGAACACTCCAGCCTGGATATGATCTGCTCGACGGCATGGAATGGCGTCGGCGACATTTCAATGAAGTCCATCATGCCCTGGTTATATTTTAAATCGTTCATTCACTAACCTATCTTATAAAGTACCTGTTCATCATAACCGGTTATGACCTGCGTCATAGCGGATAATTCATCATTCAATTTTTCATCGCCACTATCAACCCGGATCGGCTGCCCATCAAGCGCCCTTATTTTTGCCGCAGTGGCAATCACCTTTATATTTTCTTTACCTATATGTCGCAATACCTCGGGACTGAATTGCTGGTTACCCCGCCCTAGCAAATGCCCCTGGCCACCGATAATGGTAAGTATTATTTTCGCCCGTGGATGATCCTCCAGTAAAGCCAGGATCTGTTGTTCATTCACATCACTGGCCAACAGTTCACGGTTCTTCACCACATCCACACCCAGCAGGGTAGATGCCAGGCCCAGCTCATCCATGATCGCCTTAGGCGTTGTGCCCGATCCGACGAAATAAAGTACATCATCTTCCATGCCGTCAATCACAAAGGCCGCTATGTCCTGTAACACCAGTTCTTCATGCTCTACGCCGCCTTCTTTCATATTCTGCATATACTGGTTTTCAGCGGGTACAATTAAATGCCCGTAACGTCGTGCCTTCACCTGATCATGGCGAAAGGCCTCTTCATCGATATCCATTACCGAGGCCTCTTTCACTGCCAGTGGCCGACCACGAATAAGTAATGACAACAACTCACCGGCATGGACGGGTGTTACCGCATAAACAGCCGAGTGGATTTTACAACCCGCAGGAATACCTATAACCGGTAGCACATCAATCTTTTGTAATGCCTGCAGGGCATTAAACACATTACGCGCCGTACCATCACCACCGGCGAAAACCAGCAGGTCTATACCCTGTTTAACGAGTGCCACAACTGCTTTCTCTGTATCCTCGGCATGGGTATCACCTGCCGTATTATCGGCAATCACGGTGACATCAAAACCCATGTCCTGGCAAAGGTATTCACCCATTTCGTTGGCGGCCGTATAGATATGAATTTGCTGCTTCAGTGGATGCACCTGCTCCAGCGCCATACGCACACGCGACTGCGCCTGGGGTTTTGCCCCTAGCGTCATGGCCGCTTTAACAATCGCTGCACCATCAGAACCCTTGAGCGCCACACTGCCACCCAGTCCCGCAAGGGGATTAATAATTAAACCCAACCTGAACAAGTCAGCACTCCGATCCTGTTAATAATCATGGTTATAGAATGTATCATATAGTGCTATCATTTAGTGATAACATTGGCCCCTATTCCAACTCTCGCGGACCCTTATGTCTTTTACATCGACACTTCAACCCAGACGACATTCCATTGCTGTAAAAGTCGGCTCCGTCACCGTGGGTGGTGGCGCACCGGTCGTCATCCAGTCGATGACCAATACCGATACCGTGGATGAGATCGCCACCGCCCAGCAGATTGCCGAGCTTGCCGCCAGTGGTTCCGAGATGGTGCGTATTACGGTCAATACGGATGAGGCCGCTGCTGCAGTAGTCGGCATTAAGGCGCGTTTAAAACACATGGGCATCAATGTGCCACTGGTGGGAGACTTTCATTTCAACGGCCACAAACTGCTGACGGCCCACCCGGAATGTGCGGCCGCACTGGACAAGTATCGCATCAACCCGGGCAATGTCGGTCGTGGAAAAAAACGCGACGAGCAGTTTGCCACCATGATCCAGTTCGCAATTGACTACGATAAACCGGTACGCATTGGCGTTAACTGGGGCAGCATGGACCAGGAACTGCTGGCGCGACTGATGGATGAGAACGCACAAAAGGCTGAACCCGAGGATCCCAAACAGGTGATGTTTGAAACCGTGGTTCGCTCCGCTATCGATAGTGCAAAGCAGGCCGAAGACATTGGCCTGGCCAGAGATAAAATTATCCTCTCCTGCAAGATGTCCGATGTCCAGGACCTGGTGACAGTGTATCGTGAAATGGCGCAGCGCTGTGACTATGCCCTGCACCTGGGTTTAACCGAGGCCGGCATGGGTTCAAAAGGCATTGTTGCCTCTACTGCAGCACTGGCCATTTTACTACAGCAGGGCATAGGTGACACGATTCGTATTTCGCTGACACCCGAACCCGGTGCGGCACGTACCAAGGAAGTTATTGTTGCCCAGGAAATTCTACAGACCATGGGACTGCGCGCCTTCGTCCCCCTGGTTACCGCCTGCCCCGGTTGCGGTCGAACATCGAGCAGTTATTTCCAGGAACTGGCTGAAAAAATCCAGGCCTATTTGCGTCAGCAGATGCCACAATGGAAGCAGCGATATGATGGCGTCGAAAGCATGTCGGTTGCCGTCATGGGCTGTGTTGTTAATGGCCCGGGTGAAAGCAAACATGCCAACATCGGCATTAGCCTGCCCGGTAATGGCGAAAAACCGGTGGCCCCCGTGTACGAAGATGGTGAAAAAACCGTCACACTAAAGGGCGATAATATTGCTGCAGAATTCCAGCAGTTACTCGACCAGTATGTAGAAAGGACCTACAGCAAGCATTAGTAATATACACCTGTATTATTTAGCTAATCATTCTAATCTTCGAGTATTTTGATCGACCGCCTGGTCTCGATATTTAAACTATACTATTGAGTACAATTAATGACTGACAAGCCGTAACCTCTGTCAGTCACAAAAAATGAATCATAATTAGAGGACAGCTGATATATGAAGTCATTATTTTTCAGCCACTTAATTCGCTGTATTTTATTGCTATCGGTATGCCTGCCTGCTGCACCGGCGCTGGCCAGAGAAGTCCAGTTGACCATGCCTAACAAGCAAACAGCAATAGCGCACTACTGGCCAAACGACAAGAATAAAACAGCTGTACTGGTGCTACATGGTTTTCTACAGACCAGTGAATTCAGCACTATCCAGTTTATTACAGACGAACTGGTAAATAATGACTACCCGGTGCTTGCACCGACCCTGTCGTTGAACGTCAACCTTCGCCGCCAGAGCCTGGCCTGTGATTCTGTCCACACACATAATATCAACGATAATAACCAAGAAATTAAGCGATGGATTCAATTGCTGGAGCAGCAGGGTTATCAATCCATTATCCTGATCGGTCACAGCTCGGGAAATTTACAGTTGATCAGCTATCTTCACGACTATCCAGACCCCGCAATTAAAGCCCTTATCGCAGTCAGTCCCGGCACAACCTGGAACCCCTATAAACTGGAACAAACGCAACACGATATCCTGCTGGCAACAGAAGCGGCAAAAAAATCATCCTCAACGCTCAACAAATACTCTCTTGGCTTTTGTGAGAACAACTATACCGCCACGGCGGAAAACTACCTCTCCTATGCCAACTGGTCAGATACCTACTTATTAAACGCCATCAAACAACTCAATATCAGTACTGACGTAATTATCGGCAATAAAGACCCCTATCTACCTGCTCGCTGGATAGAACGATTACGACAGCAAAATATTAATATTACCGTTATTGATGGGGCCAATCATTTCTTTAGTGGTGATGCCGAATTCCTGCTGCAGGATAGTATTATTACCATCCTAAATAAAGACAGGTAATCGTTTTAGATCGAATCAATAATAGAAAGCAATTTCTGCATATCGATTGGCTTATCCATAAAGGCATAAATACCTATCTGCTCAGCACTCTGTTCATCGATATACTCACTATATCCTGTACACAGGATCACCGGGGTTTGTGGTGCTATTGCCAGAATAGCCTGCGCCATCTCCACGCCGGTTATACCTGGCATTGCCTGATCTGTTAGCACCAGGTCAAATTGACGAGGATTTTTTTTAAATAAATCGAGCGCCTCCTGACTATCGACTTTCATCGTTACCCGATAGCCTCGATGCTGCAGTAACTCTCGTTCAAATTCAGCCACCATCACATCATCGTCAACAACCAAAATATGTTTTGTGGAGATCGCGTCCGGTTGGTGGCTGACAACATCTTTAGTAGTTTCTTTAACAGGCAGATTTTTTTCTTTGTCTACCAGCGGAAACAGTAAGTGGAAAGCAGTGCCCTGCCCCGCTACAGACTCAACCAGGATATGACCACCATGCTCATGCATGATACCATGCACCATTGACAGGCCCATACCGGTGCCCTTGCCAATCTCCTTGGTAGTGAAGAAGGGATCAAAAATACGCTCCAGCACCTCGGTTGCAATACCACTACCCGAATCACTCACTACCAGCTCTTCAAAAAAACCCTGCAAACTCTGGTAACAGGACCTGCATTCCACATCATGGAGCTCTACCCTGCGCAATATAATATCGATACTGCCAACGCCTTCCATGGCATCACGTGCATTAATACACAGGTTCATTATCATCTGGTGGAACTGTACCGGATCCATCATTACCGTGACGGTCTCATCATCGATAAATGAATTCAATTTGATACTGGAAGGGATAGTAGACATAAGCATTGTCAGAGCTTCCTTCACCAGCGGCTCCAGTAACAGAGGGCGTGATTCACTGGCGCTACCACGACTGAAGGCCAGCATCTGGGACACCAGATCACGCGCACGATTGCCTGATTTTTCGATACGGTTTAGATAATCCAGCACCTGTGTGTTTTGCTGTTCTTCTATAAATATTGTCTGGAGCAATTCGGTATAACCCAGTATAGAAGCAAGAATGTTATTAAAATCATGCGCGATACCACCGGTTAACTGGCCAATAGCCTCCATCTTCTGTGACTGTAATAACTGTCTTTCCAGCTTTTGTCGGTCGGACCTGTCCTGCAGGGTAACCAGGCCAAATGCCAGATTATCTGCCAAACGTTGCATCAGGCTCACCTGTTCATCGTAAAAGGCATCGGTGAATGCGGCATAAACCAGCAGCACACCCAGGGTATGTCCACCAACCATTAGCGGAAAGCCAGCGACTGCCACACAATCACAATTACCCGTCCTGTGCCAGAACGCGCCGAAACAGCCTGATGTGCCAATGTTATTGACGACACACGGCTCTCCAGTTTGCATAGCCAGACCAGCAGGTGATCGAGACCAGGCAGCACCATCCTGCATAAGCTGATTCATATCGACGCAGATATCTTTACTGCCGTACTGTTTTACAGCGTTAACCTGCTGCTTATCCTTACTATTTACGAGACCAATCCAGGCTAAATTAAAACCCGCAACATCAACAATAATACGGCAGATTTCATCCAGTAAATCTGATTCCGATGATGTTCGAACCAGCACCTCATTAACCGCATTCAGCGCCTCTAGTGACTGGTTTACATGCTGTAATTCAACTGTTTTTTTATCAATCTGTTGCTTGAGCTCATCGGCATGTAAAAGAATCTTGCCTGATAACGGCCGTATTAAAATAAAGGAAGCTACAGCCCCCAACACTATCAGTATCAACATCATACTACCGGTAAATAACATCTGGCGTTTAACCGATGTGTATAACTCCGCTCTCGACATACTTACAGCGACTGCCCAGCCGGTATCAGCAACCGGGCTGTATGCCGTCATGTAATCATCATCTGTTGTATATGCACCAGCCAGAATACCGGATTGACCATTAATCGCATGACTGATCGCGACTGCCAGTGGTGAGGAACCACTAATTAAACTATCATTGCGGTCACTATTTTTCGGTTTCAATAACAGGTGCATACCTGACTCATCCTGCCAGCCTAGCTCCACTCTACCACTTTCTCCCAGCCCACTGGCATCACTGATAATTGCTTTCAGTTCAGTTAACTGAAAAACCAGCATATCTGTCCCCAGTTGCTCCTTCTTGCGATTGAAAATCGGCGCAGTGACATATATATAATATTTTCCATCCACCATGATCGGGCCATTGACTCGCGGCCGATTTATACCCTTAGCAGGAATTCTCCAGCTAAATTCACCCAATGGCATACCGACATGTAACAGTGGCTGCCCTTTGATATCGTGACGGATTATGGCAATCAACTCTGGTAATAGGCGCATAGCATCATCTAGTACAGGAGAGGATGTATATTCGAGTTCCTGTCGCCCCATATCACCGTGCAGATATTTCTCGAGCTGCTGGCGTGCAAATGTACGCGTCGTTACCTGCATCGCTATACTGCCTAAACCGTTAAGGTAAGCCTCGATCAGACTCGATCGACTTGTTGCAATCAGCGTCAATGACCTGTCATTATCTGCTTTAACAAAAGAATAGAAGGGGAATGCAACGGATATACCTACAATAGATGCAGTAAATATAATCCCGACAATAGTAAATACGAGGATCCTGTATTTAAGCCACTCAGCCTGACTTCGTACCGTCATATTCTATACTTTCCTGGAATATACAAATCGCTTTCAACATGAATAGTTAAAATGCCGGGGCAATATATACTTAGAAACAACCCCTTTTTAACAATATAGCACCACAGAGGTTAAATCGGTGAGAATCATCCTGATTCAAACTTTGTTTGTCATCTTAACCGGTATCGAGCAGCGGGTATTCCAGAGCGCTCTACATCAAATTATCAGCATTTCATTCTCCATATAAAACTATATATATCAATTAATTAGAGACATATTCATGCCTTCAACAATAAAATACTGTATGTACATCATACTCTGCATACTACAAACAGCCTGTACTGATGAAAAACAGGGCGCCGAACAACAAATTCGTGATTGGGTAACTGCAGCACGTACACAGGTGGAACAACCCAATCCTTTTGGCTTTAAGGACATGATTGCTGACGATTACAGGGATACTAATCAACTTGATAAAAAGATGTTGCATCGCAGGCTTACCGCTTATCTTTTAGGGCATAAAAACCTGCACCTTTACACACAAATAAAGACGATACATTTAACGGATAACAAACATGCCGATGTACAGGTTTTTATTGCCATGGCAGGCCAGACTATTCATGACACGAGTGCATTATTGAATCTTAAGGCACGTAGCTACCTGATTGATCTCAGGTTAATAAAAGAAGATGGCGACTGGCAGGTAAGCAATGCAGACTGGCGGGTGGCTAGTGTTAACGAACTACTAAATAACTAGCCATATAATTTGATCTACACTGCATGGATAAAAAGAAAAGCACCCGTCCGCAAATAAACACAAACAAAAAACATTAGCATTAGTTAACGGACAAGTTCTGCTTATCTTCAGGCTCCGCTATTTGCAACTGGCCGGCAATTTACGACAAAGGTTTTGATATACCAGAAGGCGGCCGTGTAGATCAGTCCACCAATACTCAATACATTTAACAATGCCTCTGTCTGCTTGCGTGCCTGCAGGCTGTCGTAGCTGCCTGTCACAATCAAGTACACGGCAACAGCAAACACCAGTAAACCGAGCAACATATTTAGATTAGATAATTTGTGTAATGCACAAGCCTTTTTCTGCGTCATACCGACCTCTGGATGATTAAAAATACCCGCGTAATTTACTTAATTAGCATGTACTAATGACTTGATTCTCATCAAGAACAGGCCCGGTTTCCAGAAAATACTAAATAAAATCATATATATCAAATAGTTACAATGAATCCAATAAAGGAAACTCTGTCTAAAAAAAACTTGCAATTTAATGACCAAATACCTTACTATTTTACTCAGGTATTATTAACTCCCCAGGCAAGAGGCAACAAGCTATGAACTTACCAGAACGTGATGGCGACGGTTACTTAACTGATATGAACGCATGGACCCCCGAAATTGGCAGGGCCATGGCAGAAAACGATGGTATTGAACTGACCGATGAGAAATGGCAGCAGATTATGCAGGCGCGCGACTATTATGATGAATTCAATGTGGTGCCTCCCATTCGTAAATTTGTGAAGCACATTGGTAAAGACAAAAAGGATGTATTCGGGCTATGGATGACCGGACCAATGAAACCCATTACTAAATACGGTGGCCTGCCAAAACCGACGGGTTGCGTATAAACAGAGAGGGCTGGCAAATTTGCCAGCCTTTTTTTATGCCTGCATAACCAGGTAATCTCTATTATTGACATAGCGCATGATAATAGAAACATTCTGTATATTTCCTGCTAGCTAGCGCGCAAAATATTCCTGGATGGTATTTCTTAGATAGCCATTCCTGCTAAACCCATCCCGTATTTCAATCCAAATTCACTGGAGGGATATAAAATGAACAAATTACTTAACGGTCTATACCCGATTGTTGCCACTCTCTGCATTCTCCCCCTTACCCCAATGATTAGCCAGGCAGCTGAAATTGAATTACGCGGTCCAATCCCATTCAGCAGCTTTGATGCCAATGGTGATAAGGCCATAACACCACAGGAGTTTGTCGAGGCCCATACTATGCGTAAGCGTTTACGCGCTGAGGCCAACATGCCAATGGGAAATATGGACATGATGCCCGGCTTTACTTTTTTTGATGCCAATGGTGATAACACCATCACGGAACAGGAGCTCATACAGGGACGCAACGCCTGGCGCGAACAAAACCGCATGCGTAATATGGGGATGGGAATGGGAATGGGCAGAAATATGCCTGACTTCAAGGACTATGACAGCAATAGTGATGGTGTCCTGAAAAAAGAAGAGTTTGAACAGGCGAGAGCCAAGCGCATGCAGCAACGTGCCGAACAGGGTTACCGTTTACGCAATGCTGCATCTGCACCCACATTTGAAACCATTGATAGCGATAACAATGGTGAAGTCAATCGCGAGGAGTTCGAACATCACCAACGCCAACATCGAGAGATGATGCAGCAGGATAACATGCGCCAGGATCGAGACATGATGCGTAACCGGGAGATGATGCGTAACCGCGAGATGATGCGAGACGCTCCAGCAGGGAACAAATAAACAAGGATATTTATCACTAGCTGTCCACCAGGTCGTTTATATGGGTAAACGGTCTGGTGGGATAAATACATCGGGTATTGCCCTGCAATAATACAACTCAGCTGGATTTTTTTATACGACGCTGGCGTACTGCCTCGGCAAGCTCTCTTAATAGCACTTCACTTTCATCCCAGCCCAGACAGGCATCAGTGATACTCTGTCCATAAATCAGGTCATCCATATCAGCCACGTCCTGGCGTCCGGGAACCAGGTGACTTTCCAGCATGACACCAAAAATGCGCTCATCACCCTGGCTAATCTGGGCCGCAACATCACGGCAAACAACGGTCTGTCGCTCATGATCTTTTTCGCTATTGGCGTGAGAGCAGTCAATCATTACACGACTACGTTGGCCACTTTTCTCCAGCTGTTGAGCGGCCTTGTTCACACTGGCGGCATCATAATTAGGTTTTTTTCCACCACGTAAAATAATGTGGCAATCATCATTACCGGTGGTTGAGAAAATGGCCGAATGCCCGGCCTTGGTGAGCGACATAAAGACATGGGGACGAGATGCGGCCTGGATGGCGTCGACTGCGACCTTTAAACCACCATCGGTACCGTTTTTGAAACCCACCGGACAGGACAGGCCAGAGGCCAGTTCCCTGTGGCCCTGGCTTTCTGTGGTACGCGCACCAATTGCACCCCAGCTCACCAGGTCGGCAATGTACTGGGGACTGATCAGGTCGAGAAATTCGGTACCTGAGGGCACACCCATTTCAGCCACATCGAGTAACAGGCTCCTGGCGACACGCAAGCCATGATTGATATTAAAACTATCATCCAGGTGTGGGTCATTAATCAAACCCTTCCAGCCCACGGTCGTACGCGGCTTTTCAAAATAGACGCGCATAACAATGCACAGCTCACCGGACAGCTCATCGATTAATACTTTTAAACGCTGGGCGTACTCACGGCCAGCCTTGGGATCATGGATAGAACAGGGCCCCACGATAACCAGTAAGCGGTCATCTTCGCCAAACAGGATTTCATGAATTAACTGACGGGTCTGATAAACAGTATCTGAGGCCTGCTCGCTAATCGGGTACTCCCGGTGCAATTCTTCAGGTGGAATCACTTCCTGTAAGCCGGAAATACGTAAGTCGTCAGTTTTATACTTCATGGATCTTCAATCTGTGCCATTAACTATCAAGCGGTAAATTATATAGGAAAAATCAGCCGTTAGCTGCATACAAGCGATAAGGAATTCAACTAAAGCTAGCCAATCTCCAGTAAATTTAGCAACTGATTAAAGTCACTGACCTCAAAATCTGCTGAAAAATCAGCCTGCTCCCAGGCCTGGCCCGATCGATTCATCCAGACCGATGCGATCCCGGCAGCCCTGGCACCATAGATATCATGGATTGCGTGGTCCCCAATATGCAGGGTTTGGTGCGGCAGTCTGTCCAGCTGTTTCATCGCAGCATGAAACATTGCTGGATCTGGCTTGGCCGCCGAAACATCGGCTGCACTAATCTGGCAGACAAAATAATCGGACAGGCCCGTTTTGATAATATCCGCATTGCCATTGGTCAATGCCACCAGGCTGAAATGCGCCTTGAGCAGCGTCAATGCCGGCAGCACATCATCATAAAAATCAACCTTCTGCCGCGCATCGTGAAATACCCTGAACCCCTCATCGATCCAGTCATGGCTATAACCCAGCTCATCGGCCAGCTCCCTGAAATGGGCACACCGTGCTTCGGATAAATCATGTTTAAGCCGTGGGTGTTCTAACATCAATTGCTGGCGCTTATCCCGCAGTTGATCCAGTGTATATCGATGGGTAATTTTCGGCAGGTTCTGCTTTAACCAGTCATAGCTGGCCTGTTCCGCATACATAATGGTGGGCATACAGGGCCAGAGGGTGTCATCCAGGTCAATGGTTAACAGGGTGATGTCCGTGCTTAAACTCACTTATTGATGACAATATAGGCCGGTGAAGTAAACTTCTGCTTGAAGGTGACCAGCGTCTCTTCAACCTGCTGACGCTCGTCAAAATCTCCAACACGAACATTGTATTTCACACTGCCACTGCTAGAAACAAAATCACGCAGGTAAGCCTCAAAGCCACTGGTTTTAAGCTCATCAATAAACTTCAACGCATTATCCCTGCCTTCAAACATACCGGCCTGTATGGAATAACGCTGGCTTTTATCTGTGGCTTGTGTTGCCACGGAATCTTCCTGCTCCTGTATGGCAGAAACCACCGGTACGGGCGGGATAATCTCAGGCGCCACAGGCTTATTAACGACTTCAGGTTTAGGCTTTACAATCGGCTTCGCTTTCACGACAGGTGGTTTTTCCGCTGGTAATTTAACGGGCTTTGCTACGATGGTCTGTTTTTTAACGACAGGCTGTTTTTTACCGGTTCCAGTCGTTACTTCTTTTTTAACAACAGCTGGCCTCGTTTTCTTCCCAGCTGCTGTACTGTCCTTATTGACGGAGGTCTCAACCTGTTCCGGGATGTCAACTGATGCCGTTGATTCCTTACCCTGGGTAGCATCATCTGGGATGACTATCTTTTCCTGAGCCTGGGCAATAGTATCTGACATGTCTATCTTCGCATTCTGGAAGCCAAATGCGTAACCGAGGGCAAAGCTGACGGCCAGTAATACTATGAGGAGAATTGCGATCTGGTTCTGTTTCTGCTGATCAATTACATAAGGTGTCATCTGCTACCTTGCCGAAAAACGGTTTAGTCATTTTATTTGTAGATAGGATTGTAAGTGGCTATGCAGCTAAAGTGTAGCGAATTAGGCCACAAATCTGTGTATTACTTCACACCAGATTGCAGGACTATGAATCCAGCCTGCCTATTGTTAACTATAGATTAACTGAAATATTGATCCATAAGCTGCTGCAACTGGTGTTGATGACTCGCTGCAACAATGGACTGTGGTTTTAATGACAGGGAAAAAACCGGTTCGCCGGAAAAACTATTGGCACACCCTCCGGCCTCAAGCAAAATTAACTGGCCCGCAGCATAATCCCAGAGTTTCTGGCCACCATGCACATACAGCTGGCTCCGCGCCGTGGCCAGCCAGCACCAGTCCAGTGCACCGGAACCAAAATTACGCTGCGAGGCAAAGGGGTGCTCAGCCGCCAGTCGCATGGCCAGTTCGGCCGGTAGGCGCTTGAAATCAACCTGTGTTACACATTGATCAAGCTCACGACGTGAAGATCCGTTGAGCTTTAGTCGCTTACCATTCAACCAGGCCCCCTGGTCCTTAACTGCACTAAAACACTCATCACGCACCGGGTCATAGATCAGCCCCAGTCGGACCTCACCATTTTGTACTAATGCGAGGGAGACGGAGAAGAAGGGAATGCCTGATGAAAAATTGGTCGTGCCATCCAGTGGGTCCAGTATCCACAGGCCCTGGTTTTCAGAATCCAGTAAACCCTGCTGGTGATCCCCTGTCATTTCTTCGCCGAGGCAAGGACATTCAGGCCAGCGTTTGTTTAGTTCTTTGATGACCGCTCTTTGCATGGCTGTATCGGCATCGGTAACCAGGCTACCATCACCTTTGAAAGTAAAACCCACCTGGTTGAAACGCGGCATTATTTCCTGTTGCGCGAGTTCAGGAATGATACGAGTAAGGTGTGTTAATTTATTTTGCATACAAGGAAATCCGGTAACTTAATACAGAACTGACATAACCAGAACAGCATGCAAGATACAAACTTGAACAGCAAGACTCAAGCAAAGAAGGCAAAAAAATGATCAATCTGCTACCTGCTTCGCAATAAACCGGTCGATTCACGACAAATCGAACAATATAGACTGGATGGGTCAGGTTGAATACGATACTGGCTTACATCATCAAAGAT
>JAOUMO010000198.1 GCA_029881425.1 Gammaproteobacteria bacterium | reverse complement strand
TTGTACCTTGGTCATGCGCGATGTTTTGATCCCTGAATCTTTTGCAAGTGCACGTATATCCTGCATGTTCATCTGTTTATCCTCAAATATAAATATATATCGAAAAGCAAAAATTACGCCAGGCAAGCAATACAGGCCCGACATCGACGGGCTGTATAACATCACCATGGATTTATAACAATTTTATTATACCAGGCACCGTAATGACACAATCAATTAGCCCGGCGCACAGGATTAGTTCAGGGGGAGATGACAGGCACCGCCTCTTCATCGGTAAACCAGGTAATATCGCCAATGCAGTTAATCGGCAATGATTCGGCGTTCTTTATTCGTCTGATAATATCGGCCTTTGCACTACCGGCTGTTAGCACCATACGACATTGTGCATTTTTCAGTGTAGTAATACTTAAAGACACGCGTTCGGCTGGCATCTTGGGTGAGCCATAGACAGGGATCACCGTGCGACTATCCTGCAAAGCCTCATTTTTTGGGAACAGGCTGGCCGTATGTCCATCCTCACCCATACCAAGAAAAGCAACATCAAAAAAATCAATGCCAAGGATGAGCTCACGATAAATACGGGCTGCCTCTTCGGCACCCAGTTCAGCCTGAATCCGGTGTACATTGGTTACCGGGATACGTGACCACAGGTTTTTATCCAGCATCACATCATTACGCTCGGCGTGACCGGCCGGGTAACAACGCTCATCACCCAGGTACCAGTGTACCCTGCTCCAGGCCAGGTCCCTGTCGGTCAGGTAAGACAAACACCGTGCCGGCGTATTACCACCGGGCAATATCACATGACATACACCCCTTTGGTGTAAGCCCTCTTCAATTTTTGCAGCCAGGAAATCAGCCGCCGCCTTTGATGCCTTATCAAAGTCACTGTAAACACACCATGTATGCATAGGATTAACTCGGTTTGTGCCAGCCGCCGACACAGTCTTCGAACAGGGCATCCATACCCGATACATCCCATGTGCCGGAACGGTAGCGATCCACGGAGATACGGTCCTTCCATGCCTCTAGAATCGGTTCAATAATCGACCAGGACTGTTCAACCTCATCAGCACGGGAGAACAGGGTTGCATCGCCGGTCAGTACATCATGCAATAACACCTCGTAGGCATCTGAGACATCTTCACCATTTTCTGAATAGGGTGCGCGCATCACCATGCGTTGTGAATCGGTTGTTAATCCCGGTTTTTTTGCATTCATACGTAACGCAATACCTTCATCGGGATGCACGCGAAACACCAGTGAATTGGCCAGTGGTGGATTGGCATGGGTATCGAATAGATTAAACGGTGGATTACGAAAACGAATCATAATTTCAGACACGCGCTTGGGCAGGCGTTTACCCGTCCACAGGATAAAGGGCACGCCCTGCCAACGCCAGTTATCAATATGGAAACGCACTGCGGCAAAGGTCTCGGTCACCGAATCCGGTGAGACGCCATCTTCCCTCACATAGGCATCTGTCGGTTCGCCATTGATACTCCCCGAACCATATTGTGCCGCCACGGTTTGCTGTTTTATATTTTCAGGTTCGAGCTGGCGCACTGCACGCAGTACCTTTATCTTTTCATCACGTACCGCATCCGCGGTAAACTCGACCGGCGGCTCCATGGCCACCAGTGTCATGACCTGCATTAAATGACTCTGGATCATATCGCGCAGGGCACCGGATTTTTCATAATAATTGGCACGGTACTCGATGCCGATAGACTCGGCCGCAGAAATCTGGATGTGATCGATAAAATTACGGTTCCAGAGTGGCTCGAGGATGCTGTTTGCAAAACGGTAAACTAACAGGTTCTGGACACTCTCTTTTCCCAGGTAGTGGTCGATACGATAGATCTGTGATTCATCCAGTAACGCCTGCAACTCCTGGTTTAACTGCCGGGCACTGTCCAGGTCCATGCCAAACGGTTTTTCGATTACGACACGCCTGAAGCCTTCATGCTCGTCAGCCAGGCCCGCCTTATGTAGCCCCGCAGCGATAGTGGTATACCAGTTAGGCGGCACCGCACAATAAAACATGGCATGGGTTTTTCCATTCAGCGAATCAAGTGATGCCGCCAGGTCCGTGTAGGTTTTATCTTCCTGGAGATCACCATCGACCATCTTGAAACGTGCACTAAATTCGGCCCATTGCTGATCATTCATCTCGATCTCGGGCGCGTACTCCAACACCCCCTGGTGTAATGCATTTAACCATACATCTCGGGTACGGCCCTTTAGGACACCGACGATCTTACTATCCGCATGTAGAAGCCCACAGCGTAACATTTTGATCAGGGACGGAATCAGTTTGCGCTTGGTTAGATCACCACCCGCTCCAAAAATAACAATATTTGCCGGATCAGTTTGTTGACCAGCACAACGCTTTGTTGCAGTATTTTCCATTACGACCTCTTAAATACTATTCGGCAGGCTGGATGCTATGGCCACCAAACCCGGCACGCATCGCATTGAGCACTTTACCGGCGAAGGCATCATCCTGGCGACTACGAAAACGCATCTGCAACGCCAGCGTAAGCACAGGCGTAGGTACTGCGAGATCGATTGAATCCTGTACAGTCCATCGCCCTTCCCCCGAATCATCCACATAATCGCTTAGTGACGACAGGTTTTTATCCCCGGCAAAGGCATCGGCGATTAGATCAAGTAGCCACGAACGGACCACGCTGCCATGTTGCCAGATTTGTGAAATCTGGTGTAAATCGAGATCCATTTCCTGTTTGGCATTGAGCATTTCAAAGCCCTCTGCAAAGGACTGCATCATGCCGTATTCAATACCATTATGAACCATCTTCACATAGTGACCGGCACCCGATGGACCCACATGGCCCCAGCCTTTATCTTTTGCCGGTGCCAGTGATTCGAGAGCGGGACGAACCTTATCAACGGCCTCATCGCTTCCACCCACCATGATACTGTAACCATTTTCCAGGCCCCAGATACCACCCGAGGTACCCGAATCGACATAGTCGATAGACAATGAACCCAGCCTGTCTGCACGCTGCCGGGTTAAATTGAAATTCGAGTTACCGCCATCAACCAGGCAATCCCCCTTTTCCATGCCGGCAGCAAGCAAGTCATCAATGCTTTGATCAACAAACTGGTGTGGCACCATCAGCCAGATAACGCGTGACGGAGCCAGTGATTGAATTAATTCAGCCAGCGAATTAACCGCGGTGACATTATCAAGCTCACTGGCGAGTGCTGTTGCCGCATGGGCATCAACGTCAAAGGCAATGACCTCATGCCCGTCTCGAACGAGTCGTCTCACCATATTTGCGCCCATCTTACCCAGGCCAATCATTGCTAATTTCATAGGTCACCTTTACTCATATTTTTAAAATCTTTAGCCAACCAGGACGGTCATGCCAAAGATACTATCAAGAATCATGTCGATATAGTTTACTTATTTCAACTGGGGCTCAATTTCATTTAACCGCTTTACACCGGCCACTTCATTTTATTACTGGCAACAGTGTAGCGGGTACAGGATATACAGCTAACCGATTGTGCAGGTTTAGGGCATTAAATAAGATACAGGTGCTATTATCGCGCAAAAAATCATTCCTCGCATGGAGATTATCGCAGCAGGAACCAAAATAGTGCATATAGATCCATAACAGGCAGGCAGGCAAGGTGATCAATAAAACATTAACTATTATTCTCAACAGTCGTGCCGGGTCAGGATACAGCCACTGACCCAGTTTTTCACCAAAGTATCGCCTCCCTGGTGAAAAATACCGTCTTAAATAATAAGCACACCTATAATTCTATGCGGGCTGCTTACTGGCGAATACCTTCAACTGAAAGTATAATTTCAAGTTCTCGTGAAGCGGGACCCAGGTTGTAGTTAATATTGAAGTCACCTAATGCGATATGGGTTCTACCTGCAAAACCACGACGATAACCTCCCCAGGGATCTTTACCATGGCCAATATGTTCAGCATCAATAGTAATAGCCCTGGTCACACCGTGC
>JAOUMO010000197.1 GCA_029881425.1 Gammaproteobacteria bacterium | reverse complement strand
AGTGAATCACAATATCGGCACCCAGCTCCAGTGGGCGCTGCAGTGCCGGCGTACAGAAGCAATTATCCACAGCCAGTAATATATCCTGCTCGTGGGCGATTATGGATAGCGCCTTTATATCGACGATATCGGTTAGCGGATTTGATGGTGTTTCCAGGAAAAACAGTTTTGTCTCGGGACGAACAGCCGCCTTCCATGCCTCCAGGTCAACCAGGTCGACAAACGTGGTTTCTATGCCCAGTTTAGCCATGTAGTTATTGAACAGGATGGTTGTCGTACCAAAAATGCTGCGTGATGAAACAATATGATCACCGGCCTTTAACAAACCCAGGCAGGTGGCAAGGATGGCGGACATGCCTGACGCGGTCGCAACGCAACACTCTGCACCTTCCAGTGCAGCAAGGCGCTGTTCGAATGTACGCACCGTTGGATTGGTAAATCGCGAATAAATGTTACCCGGTTTCTCACCGGAAAAACGTGCTGCCGCCTCTGCCGCAGATGAAAACACGTAACTCGATGTGGGGAAAATGGGCTCACTGTGCTCCGCTTCGGCCGTACGTAACTGGCCAGCACGTACGGCACGTGTTTCAAAATCCCATTCATCTTCAAAATCTGTCATTGCTTTACCTTTATTCTTCTATAGTGACCAGACAATCGACATCGACTGCATCATACAGCTCGATCACATCCTCATTACGCATACGAATACAGCCATGGGAAGCGGGTGTGCCGATGCTATCCTCTTCATTGGTGCCATGAATATAGATGTAACGCTGGAAGCTGTCCACATCCCCTCCCTGGTTAATGCCAGGCTCAAGACCACGCAACCAGAGTATACGGCTGGTAATAATATCCTCGGGCAGTGGCTCATGGGCGGCCTGTAACTCATCAAGCACACCCATCGGCACCCTGCCGACAAAGACCTCATTTCTGGCCGCACCTGTACCAATTTTTTGATGGATACAATGCTGCCCCAGGGGCGTCATAAAACTACCTTCCCGATTACCTGTACCGTATTGCGAGGTGGACACGGGATACTGTTTTATCACTCGCCCCGATGCATCCTGTAAATATAGCTGCTGCTCGGCAATACTGATGCGCAGGCTCTGTTTCTCGCTCATGCTACACACTCACTTTTATCATGCGCCACAAGCACCATTGAACAGGCTTTAGGGCCATCCTATTTGCTTGACTGGCACTATACAAAAATGAGTTAATGACACTGTACCTGGTAAGTTTTATATACATAGATAGGCAAATGAACCCGCCCGCATACGACAGTATCTAAATGGCCAGGGCGCATAACCGGATTGCTCATTTATTAAATACTTGCGTCACGTTAACATATTATTTACATCGTGCAACAGTAGCATCTGCACATAACAGTGATTATGATATGCCGATATGGTTCAAATAACTATCTTTCTCCTATGAATTCTAAAGCCCTCTCAAATATCGCATTACTTGTACTCAGCTTACTGGTACAGGACATGGCAAGCTCCAATGACGACAGGGTCAAACACAACTGTGAGCGTATCGCCAGCAAACTGGCCAGTGTCAAACTGCACGAGTGCCTCGACAGGCAACTCTCACTATCAGCGGCTCAATCGGAACAAAATACTGAGCTGCTGATAAAAGAATACCCTCCACTGGAAACACGACAACCGCAGGCCCGCATTCTCATGCTGGGCGGCATACACGGTGATGAATACGCCTCGGTCACCATTATGTTTAAATGGATGGCCGTACTGGATCGATACCATAGCGGTCTGTTCCACTGGAAGGTTGCACCACTGGTCAACCCGGATGGCTTACTACAGAAAAAATCACAGCGCATGAATGCCAATGGTGTCGATCTTAATCGCAACTTCCCTAACGGCCAGCACGATAAGGCCAGTCTGGAATACTGGGAGAAACGCACCTATAGTGACCCGCGGCGCTACCCCGGCAAGCAGCCCCTGAGCGAAATGGAGACCCGCTGGGTACACCAGCTAATTGAAGACTTTAAACCCGATGCCATTGTTGCCGTGCATGCCCCGTTCGGCATAGTTGACTTTGACGGACCACCGTCGCCGCCTGAAAACCTGGGGCCACTACATCTACACCTGCTGGGCACCTATCCGGGTTCCCTGGGTAATTATGCAGGCGAACAGCTCAATATTCCGGTGATTACTGTCGAACTACCCCACGCGGGCATTATGCCCAGCCAGCAGGAAGTCAGTCGTATATGGATTGATCTGATTTACTGGTTAAAGAAGAATATCCCTAAACAAAGGGCGACTGATCTACAGCTCTCGTCTGGCAAGTTGCTGCATTGACGGTGCATCGATACCGCCTTCAAAAATAATACGCCACTGGCCATCTTTTTCCTTGCGCCAGTACTGGCGCTTCCATGACTCACTACTGTAGTTATCACTCGTGTAATTCTGCAGGAATGTGGCCACCATGACATCCTCATTAGGATGCATTAACAGGCTAACATCCGAGGTCTCCACAGAGACGAAGGTTTTATGCTTTGCCACTCGACGCTTGTGATTGACCCAGTGCGTAAAGTCCTTTTTACCGTTATTAAAATCACGGGAATAGTGACGCAGGTAACTGTCTGTATCCAGGCTTTGCCAGTCAGTCAGCCACTGGTTAAATAACGATGACACCACTTCTTTCTGTTGCTTCCACTGATCGATCGATAGCCATTTAAGATCGTATCCAATCAGTACCGGGGTCTGACCCAACGTGATGTAACCACCCACGGCAAGCAGGTCCTCATTCGGTAAAACGACACACCCCTCAGAGGCCAGTGGTGGACGGTTATAGGTACCACTGCGCGTGCCATGCAACCAGATACCGTAACCGGTACGGCCATTAAATGAGTCCCATACATTGGGGTAATTGATGGGATAGGCACCGGCACCATATTTATCGGCCAGTTTTTGTGGTGGTATATAAGACTGCACGAAATACACGCCTAATGGTGTACGTAAATCACCCTGCTTTTCCTTTTGCGGACCGCCACGCCCCATGGAAATAAAATAATCGGCAATCTGTCGTGGCTGCTCATTAAAATTTTCAAACACAAAGAGTCGTGATAATTTTAAATCAACGGCCAGTGCATAGAGATAATTGCCGTCCAGCCGAGTTAAGACCGAGGGTATTTTTTTATTATACTCATCGAGATTACTCGCCAGCCAACGATTCTTTACTTCGGTCAGTAATGGCTGTAGCTCATTATTATCTTCCAGCCCCATGCCCGGTGTCTTTAAGGGATTGGCATGCACCTTCATCAGGTCCGCATACAACAGGTGCGCCAGTTTGAATTCTGGTTCACGTGCAATCAGCTGCTTGAGTTGTTGCTCTGCCTTTTGCATCTGTGCAGTCTGGATCGCATCTATAACCTGCAATAATTGCTGCTCGGGATGCAATTCCGCATTAACCCTGGGCGTTACCAGGAACAATAATAACACCCATAAATGTAGGCTAGCTTTGATCATAAACCATTCAGTTGCTGTATCACCCGTTCTGACAGGATTAACCAGCTATTACCTTCACGCGCCATCAATAATTGTTTAAGCACCCTGTCGTGATACGTGTTTGAACGATAATCCTGGACAAATTCGACCACGGCCCTGAGCTTACTACCATCCAGATAGATAGCGGTTTTTTCAAGCGCTACCCTTGTATCCGTTGCCTTCTGCAAACGTACACGACGACTATTACGCCACTGAGTATAGTCTTTTCCCTGGGCTTCGGGTTTGAACTGCTTTGAATAGGCGGCAAAATACTGGTCAATATCAGACACGGACCAGGCACGTGACCAGCTCTGTAACTGCTGTTTTATCTGTTCAACACTATCATCCGTTACAGCCGTGGCTTTATCCATCACTGTTTTTGCAGGCAGTAGGGCACCAACATCAACTACAGGTTTTTTTGCCACCTCAGCTTTTTCTATCGCCAGCAACAGCTTAAGCTCGGGCTGCTTCACCCTGGCTGACTCACCAACTGCCTTACCATAAGAAATGGCCGCCA
>JAOUMO010000038.1 GCA_029881425.1 Gammaproteobacteria bacterium | reverse complement strand
CGGTTATAAGGTCAGGAAAACATTGTACAACCTTTATCATATTATCAATCACCTGAATATGTTTGGCGGTGCCTATCAGGGACAGGCGCTATCGATGACCGAGCAGTTATTGGCAGAGGTTTAGGTTGGTGGGTGTAACTTGTCTTCGATCAAAGTTTTAACTCTCTGGTTCGAATAAATTGAATTACTGGTCTATAAGTAGGTGTATTGATAATGAAACGATTACGGTAAACATTCGTTTAGCGTTCCGCAAAGGGTATTGCTTTATATATCATCGTTAGTTTGACAGTGAAAATGTCTAAATCAGCTCGTATTTTTTAATTTTATATATAGGTGTAGTCAAGCATGCGCAATAAAATTGCCCAGATGGTTCGCGTTGTCCTCGCAAAAATAGGTTTTAAAACCATTAATGCCCAGTTCATGCTGTCATATGGGATTATGTTTATCTGTGCCAGTGTGACGATTTTCAGTCTATATCAAAGTCTTAGCGTTGATGCTTCATCTATAAATGTGGCGGGGCGCCAGCGTATGTTGAGTCAACGCATGGCCAAGGAGGCCATCCTGGTAGCGCAGCAGATTGAAAATCGGGGGGTCCTGGAAAAGACGATTAGTTTATTCGAGCAGTCACATCATGACCTGCTGGATGGCAATAAGGAAAAGGGTATCAGGCCAATTAATGATGGGCCTACCATAGAACAAATGGGTGTCGTCCAGGGTTTGTGGACAGCTTATCGCAAGACAATAACCGATTATGTAGAACAGCCAACAACAGCGGGTTTGAAGGCGATTCACAAACAGTCACCGGTAATATTAAAGGAGATGCACAAGGCTGTGGGCATGATGGCCAAAGCATCCAATCAAACCATGTACCAGTTACAGATCGTGGCCTTCAGTATGACGGCTGTCATTTTATTTATGGTTTTTGTCGGGCATTTCTTCGGCATGTCCGTGGTTATGGATGAAGTTAAATTATTAAGGGGCCGTTTGAAGCAAGTAGGTGAAGGTGATTTTTCTAATCCGATTGTAACCCCAAAAACAGACAATGAGATTGACCAGATGTTTGCTGCCTACAATGCCATGCTGGTGCATGTGGGTGAGATGATCGGTGGTGTTTATCGTGTCGCGAAAATGATGAACAAGGACAGTGAAAAAGTGATGCAGACACTAAATGATACACAGCAGTCTGTGGAGCAGCAGCACCTTGAAATTGACCAGGTGGCGACAGCGATGAATGAAATGACGGCGACAGTGCAGGAGGTGGCACGCAATACGTCACAGGCGGCAGATGCGGCAAGCCAGGCCAACCAGCAGGCTGAAAATGGCCAGGCGATCGTGCAGCAAACTATGCGTAGTATCGAGTCGATGGCGGTGAAGGTGCGGGAGGCCTCTGAGGTAATGAATAAACTGGACAGTGATAGTCAGGCCGTCGGCCAGGTGTTGTCAGTGATTACCTCGGTCGCAGAACAAACCAACTTGCTGGCATTAAATGCTGCAATTGAAGCGGCCAGGGCCGGTGAGCAGGGGCGTGGATTTGCCGTGGTTGCTGATGAGGTTCGTACCCTGGCACAACGTACCCAGGAATCGACGGAAGAAATTAGAAAAATTGTTGAGCATCTGCAGCACCAGGCCAATGAAGCCGTGACCGTAATCAACAGCACCCATGAGCAGGCAGACGATACCGTGAGCAAGGCATCCGTGGCCAGTGAAACCCTGACCAAAATTGTTGCTGCGGTTATGACCATCACTGACATGAGCAACCAGATAGCTACGGCTGCCGAAGAGCAAAGCCATGTTGCCGAAGAGGTCGACCGAAATATTATCAATATCTCGGCAGGTGCAGAGGTGGCACGCCAGAGAGTAGAAGAGGCCGTTGATTCCGTGGATGATATCAGTATGGAAATTGAACAGATGTATCATATGACATCAAAGTTCAAGATTTAATCGATCATGATACTATTGCGGTTCCATTAATCGGGGATCGGCAATATAAATACCTATTCTGTTTTAATTATTGGTGCCGGTGCCGCCGGTCTCATGTGTGCGATCACGGCAGCGCGCAGGGGGCGTCGCGTGTTGGTGCTTGATCATGCCAATAAGGTAGGTAAAAAAATCCTCATGTCCGGTGGGGGTCGATGTAATTTTACTCACCTGTATGCCACGGCCGATAATTATATCTCGCATAATCCCCATTTCTGCAAGTCCGCACTAAAACGTTTCACGCCCTACGATTTTCTCGAGCTGGTGAATAAATATCAGATCGAATATGTAGATAAAGAAGAAGGGCAGCTGTTCTGTGAGCATTCCTCGAAAGATATTTTACAGATGCTGCTGGCGGAGTGTGAAGCCGCCGGTGTACAAATAAAAACTCGCTGTGCGATTGAGTCTATAGATAAGCAGGATGATTTTGTCATTACAACAGGCTGTGGAAAATATGCTGTGGAATCACTGGTGGTTGCAACCGGGGGGCTATCGATTCCTACCCTGGGTGCGACAGGTTTCGGTTACGAGATTGCAAAACAGTTTGGTTTAAATGTATTGATGACCCGCGCGGCACTGGTGCCCTTTACGTTACAGAAAAACCTTCTGGAAAAACTGGCCGTTTTGTCCGGCCTGTCTGTTGAGGCAAAAGTCAGCTGTAATAATCAATCCATGGCAGGCGGATTGTTATTTACCCATCGTGGTTTAAGTGGCCCGGCCATTTTACAAATCTCCAGCTACTGGAAACCGGGTGATGTCATCAGTATTGATTTGTTACCTGGTGTGGATGTCGTCGAGTGGTTGCAGAAAATGCGAGACGCTCACCCAAAAATGGAATTTAAAAACAGTCTCAGTCAGCTGTTGCCAAAGCGACTGGCAGAGTGTTTGTGTGGACTATGGCGCCTGGATAAACCGATCAACCAGATCAATGAAAAAGAACGGGCAGAATTTGAAGCACGGGTACATGACTGGCAAATCAAGCCCTCGGGTAGCGAGGGTTATCGGACCGCCGAAGTGACCCTGGGCGGTGTCGATACGGATGAGCTGTCATCAAAAACCATGGAGGCGAACAAGGTACCGGGCCTGTATTTTGTAGGCGAAGTGGTTGATGTCAGCGGACAGCTGGGTGGCTATAACTTCCAGTGGGCCTGGTCGTCCGGCTGGGCGGCAGGGCAGTACGTTTAAGTGCCAGTATGTCGGCTGTCGAACCTAAGCAGCCTCTCATTGTATTGACCTGAAATAGCTACTGTTAGCCAGAAGACGACATATTGTAATTATTTGTAACAATTGCTAATGACTTAAAGCTGCCACAGGTTCTTAAAAGCAACTCCTGCAAACAACCCATGCCATGTCAGTTTTTTTTACATTTTTCTTATCCCCTGTTTAAGGGAGATAAGTATTTAAGTTGTTGTAATCCTTGATATAAAATAATTTGGCATCAATTTTGCCGGTTGTTATCACAGCTTAATAAATTTAATCGATGTGTAAAGGAAACTGACAAATGAAATTCTTCAAATCCGGATTAGTAATAACTGCTATCACTTTTTCAACGGCTACAAATGCCGCGCTTGTGGAGCGTTTAGGCGGTCTTGCATATTATGATACTGTAGCGGATCTAACCTGGCTGGCCGATGCTAATTACGCAAGGACTAGCGGCTATGATGCTAATGGTCATATGACCTGGGCAGAGGCTAACGATTGGGCCGCACAATTAACAGTAGACGGCGTGGGTGGATGGCGTTTAGCGGACACTGTGGATGTAGATAACGATGGTGGAACCTACACTAATCTTTATGAAGGCGTTGATTGGGGTTATAACATAACTGCACATAGTGAACTGTCAAACATGTTTTATAACGTGTTGGGTAATACAGCCTATTATGATACCAGTGGTAATATTCAATCAGGTTATGGTCTGAGCAATACCGGCCCCTTTAGTAATCTCCAGTCCGCCAAATATTGGTCGGCAACGGAGTATGTGAGTAGTACAAACTACGCGTGGAGCTTCGATATGAACTATGGCAGCCAGCTCGGCGGTAGTATGGACTATAGTACCTTTGCCTGGGCTGTTCAGTCGGGCGATGTTGGCGATATTAGCGCGGTTCCCGTACCGGCAGCTGTATGGTTATTTGGTAGTGGTTTGCTGGGTTTGGTTAGCCTAGCCAGACGTGAGAAAGCATAAAAACTAAACACATAGTTGCTCATAAAAAGCCTGCTAATTTTTAGTGGGCTTTTTTATTTTACGGAGGCCTGCTTTTTGTGGTTATTGTTTTCGATATCAAATTTACAAAATGGCAGCTTCAGTATGTAAGCAGCCTCTTGATGACTCAATGTTGATGAAACCAAACAAACCAAACCGAACCAAACCGGACACCCATCATAAGACAAAACCAAACCGGACACCCATCATAACAAACCAAACCGGACACCCATCATAAGAAATATAATTTTTATATATAATTCAATTATTTAATTAATATGGGTTTCTAGTTAATCTTGTCTCATAGTATTGACTTGAAATAGCCGCCGTTTGCCATTAGTGGTCGTTGGGGGAAAGACTAAAAGATTAGTCCGCAAATGAACGCAAACATGCAAATAATCGCTCCTGTGCTTCCATGCCCCGCGAAATTATTGCATCCATGCACGTCAAAGCGAATATTTTGTTAGCGCGTTTACGGTGCGCTACACACGTCTAATTTTTTTTTATTTGCGTGTATTCGCGTTCATTTGCGGACCCATTCTTTTTATTTCAGATGCCTGCTTCAGGGTGTAAGCTGCTTCTCGACGATTCAGTAGTGAGAGGCCGCTACTGGCCGGAAGCCACCAGATATCTAATTGCCCATAGGTCCTGGGTCTGAAAGACGCATCAGGGCCGGTTTAGTCATTGCATATTCCCTTATATCCATACTGCGGTCTAGTGGCGGGTTGATATAAGCTGCTGTTCTTACTGAGAAATATGGGATTGTTCCGGGTCTCAGATAGGCGGCAATACACAATACTTTAGAATATGTTAATATACTGCGCCATTTTTGATGCTGGTGAAAGGTCTCCCCCTCGGGTGCTTTGCTGGCTGTGTTTATTTAGCGCTTTATTAGGGAGTCGCGGTGTTATGACTACAGGTATGAAACTGAAACAGTTCCTGCTGCACGAGAAACGTGCCGGTGTTGATCTGTCATATGATCTTATTGAGCTGATCCACGAAGTCAGTATTACGTGTAAAGAAATTAATGCGACAGTCAGCCGTGGCGAACTGTCCGGTGTGCTGGGTGTTGCCGGTTCCGAGAATGTACAGGGTGAAACCCAGAAAGAACTGGATATCATTACCAACGACATCATGGTCGATCACATGAAATTCACCGGTCTGGTGGCGGGCATGGGTTCTGAAGAAGTAGATGACCCGATCGTCGTACCTGCGGTAGAGCGCGGTGAGTATCTGCTGATGTTCGATCCACTGGATGGCTCATCGAATATCGATGTCAATATTTCTGTGGGTACGATCTTCTCGGTACTGAAGGCGCCCATGGGTTGTCGTGCTGAGCCCAAGCTGGAGGATTATTACCAGAAGGGTACACAGCAGAAGGCGGCCGGTTTTGTGGTCTATGGCCCGGCGACGGTGCTGGTATTAACCACTGGCCAGGGTGTAAACATGTTTACCCTGGATACGCGTATAGGTGAATTCGTACTCACTACCGAAGGTTGTCAGATCCCGGATGAGACTACCGAGTATGCGATCAACATGGCCAACAAGCGTTTCTGGGAAAAGCCGATGTTGCAGTACATCGAAGACTGTCTCGCGGGTGAGAAGGGTCCCCTGGGCAAGCGCTACAATATGCGCTGGGTGGCCTCCATGGTGGCCGAGGTTTACCGTATACTGGTGCGTGGTGGTATTTTCATGTACCCCTATGATGACCGTGATCCATCCAAGGCGGGTAAGTTACGCCTGATGTATGAAGCGAACCCAATGAGTTTCATTGTTGAGCAGGCCGGTGGTGCCAGTTCAACCGGGCGTGAGCGTATCCTCGATGTGGATGCTACCGGCCTGCACCAGCGTGTACCCGTGGTACTGGGTTCAAAAGCGGAAGTAGAGAAGGTGGTTGAATATCACCTCAAGTCAGGTACGGAAGCGGCTTAATCGGCCCGCGTGTCTGGAATAAAAAAGCCGGCTCTAGTCCGGCTTTTTTTATGCACGCAATAAAGTCAGTCGGCCAGTCGGCGCAGTTCAGTATCGGCCCATCGCAGCCGGTCGCTGAGTTCACGGCCTAGGCGCATGATGAGTTTAATTGCCGCTTCGGGGTTCTGTTGTTTGAGTTGCTGGAAGCCATCACGGCTGAGTTCGAGTAGCTCAGTGTTATGCATGGCCTTGGCATCGGCGGTTCTCGGTCCCGGTTTGAGGAAGGCGATTTCACCGAAGAAGGCGCCGGCACCAAACTTGGAGAGGCGCTTGTAGTGATCGTCGCCAAGCGGCAGCAGGATATCGATTTCACCCTCTATGACAATGTACAGCTGATTGCCCGTGTCCTGGGTGAGGAACAGGCTTTCACCCGATTTGAGTGAAATCGGTTTCATTACATTTTTCAGGTTCTGGATAATGTCGGCGGGTAAGCCGTGAAACAGGCGGCTATCTTCAAGCTCGACCCGTTGCCGCGTATCCTGTTTTTCACCGAGTTGATCGAGGAGCCTGTTTTCTGCGTATTCAATGGCCTCATCCGCATCGATGAAGGTCTTTACCGGGTAGCTGCCGCTATGGTGTGGGCTGATGCGGCGCAGGGTTTTTTCGACCTTGTGGCTGAGTCCCTTGCCGCGACGTACGTTGGTGAATATCAGTTCACCCTTTGCCTGGTGTAACTGGTCGGCCATGTGCTGAAACATTTTTACCGCAGTCAGGTCCACCTGCTGCACCCGCCCCATATCGAGGATGATTTGCACCGGCTGATCCAGTAGCTGGTTGAACTGTTCGAACAGGTAATCGACGGTACCAAAAAACAGGTTGCCCTTGAGTTCAAAGATAATAATTTTTTCTGCGTGGTGGCTCAGCAGGTTGCGTTCCTGTTCGCTGCGTCGACGTAGGGAAGGGTGTTGTTCAATGCTGGACTGGCGATGGATGACCGGTGATAAAACCTGGGCGCGGACAAACTGCAGGGTGGCCAGTAACAGGCCAACCGCTACGGCAACCATCAGGTCATAGGCCACGGTAACGCCGGTAACCAGTAAGGCAGTCATGGCATCGAGGCGGCTGGTGCTGCGTTTAAACCAGGCAAAAATATCACGTTCCAGCATGCTGAATATGGCCACGTGCAGGATAATACCGGCCAGTACGCTGATGGGTAATAGCGCAGCAACGGGGCCGAGTAAAACAATAATCAGTATGAATGTCAGTGCGGCGATGACGGCGCTCCAGTGGCGGCCACCACTTTTGACATTAACCAGTGTGGCGCCGGTGGTGCCCGCGCCGGCAATACCACCAAACACGGCGGCAATCATCTGGCCTATGCCCTGGCCAAGGAGTTCACGCCTGGCCTTATGGCGTTTGCCCGTCGCCACATCGGCCAGTACCGAGGTCAGCAGGCTGTCCAGTGATGACAGTATGGCCAGGGCCAGGCTGATGGGCAGGATCAGTTGCCAGCGCACCGACGACAGTGATTCCGGTAGCTGTAATTGCAGGCTGCCCAGTTTGGGGAGTTCGCCCACCAGCCAGCCAGCGGGTAGTCCATCAGCACTGAAAAAGCTGAGTAAGTGGAAAAGGATAGAGCCGGCAAGCAGGCCGGATACTGTACCGGGGATCGCCGGCCAGAAGCGGGGCAGTAGTGACATGCTGACAAGGGTGACAAGGGCGGTGAGCCAGGGAATCCAGAGTTTTTGCTCAAGCCAGAGATCCAGGGAATGAAATTCAAGCAGGCCAAACTGGGAATGGATCATCAGTAGCCCGGAGCCCGTCATAAAGCCGGCGACAACAGGATAGGGGATAAACTTGATCAGGCGACCACCGTTGCCCAGTGCAATCAGGCATTGCAGCACACCGCTGATGAAGAGCAGCAGGGCCAGGTGGATGAACAGGGCCTCGCCTGAAATGCCGGCGGCACTGAGTGTAATCAGGGCGCCACTTAGCAGCACCATGGTGGGGCCGGTTGGTGCGCTGACCATGCCGGGTGTGCCACCACTGAGGCCCGAAAACAGTGATAGCGAGATAGCGGTGATAAGGCCAGCCAGGGCCGCCATGCCGGGATTCTGGCTGTAGGGTGCCCACAATGCGATACTCAGCGCCGTGGCCTGTGGCAGCATGACGGCGGAGGCCGTCATGCCACCCCATAAATCGCCTTGATTAAATGGTCTTTTCAAGGCTGATGTTAGCTATCGCTATCTTCATTCTTGATCGTGCCATGCAGGTGGACCACATTGGTTGTGGGTTTTTCATCAATAAATCTTGGGCGATGCAGGCTGGGTTTACCCAGCTGTTCGGTGATTTCCTTTTCACGGGCGGAAATGAGCGAGAAGCTCTGTTTCAGGTCTTCCATGGTGCCTGCGCTTAAAGGGTGGCGCATACCGGGTTCCGGGGTGATTTCACGTACAACGCTGGAGAGCACCTTTCTCAGGGTCACCAGGATCTGGAGTTCTTTGGATAATTCAGGATCCATATTACTTACTACCTGTTAACTGATAAAATATGCGGCATTATATCTTATTTAGCCGGGTTCTATACACAGCTGCTTTAGCGGATAATTGCGCAAAATGGGGATTAGGGTATAATACCCGACTAATTTACTCGGTTTTAAGGAGGCTGTACCATGCCTTATTACGTTTACAGAATACAGAATGCTGAACTGGCGATGCTCAAACAGATGGAGCTGATTAACCAGTTTGATACTTTTAAAGAGGCCAAGGTGTTTGCCAAGACGCAGCGTGCAGAGCAGGCGCCCGGTGATATTGCGACCATCAAGGTGATGTTTGCCGATAACCAGCTCATGGCAGAAGAGCTGTTAATGGAAAAACGTGATCAACCGATTGTAATGGAACATGAAAAATAAATAGCGGATGATGCCGTTGTTGCTACCGTTTTATCTCTAACTCCCCCACAGTGCTATGGATGAACAGGAATATAAAAATCTATACAATCACGTAAACCAGTTGCCTTGTGTATATGAAAAGTCGATGTGTTCACTACATGCCCGTTGTGCCCAGGGGCAGATGTTTCGCCTCGCCGACCGACAGGGTTATGCCTGCCACAATGAACGGGCACAGGGGCAATGTAGCCAGCTACTGAATCACCTGCGGCAGCAGACGCGTTTCGTATTTAAGCTTAATGAAATCGACGGTCCGCTGCCGCATAACAAGGAAATACGCGTGCAAAATGGGGGCCTCATTGGCTTACGCAAATTGCTGGGAGATACCCTTGTTGACGGTGAGATTGAGGACGTGAACCAGTTAATTTCCCAGGTATTAGCACGTTATGGCAGTATCGACCGGCTACCCTTTGATGTTCTAATGCAGTCGGTTACCGGGTTTAAGGCACGGCCCAAACGCCGCAAAGAATAAAACGTTATTTATAATCGATGAAACAATTTAATGTGAATAAGCAGGTAAAAATATGAAACGAGCCAGAACCGTTGATGAGTATGTCAGCCTGGTTAAAGATGCGCTGTATGAGGTGGAGGATATGAAGGCCGCCATTGAATTTGATGGTGAGTCAATGGCGGGGGCCGCCAAGGTGATTGATGATATCCATGACAGCCTCAAGCAGATGGTGGCCGATATGCAGGCGGGTAATTACCACTGGCGTACCGGTGACCTGAGCTTTATCAGTGTTATTCGTGACATGGATGAGCAGGTCATACCGTTCCGTTCACTGCTGATCCGGATTAATGATACACACAAGAATGGTCTTGAACCGGACGAGGAATAATGTCCGCTGGAAAAGGCAGCAGGCCATGGAAGACCCTGGGTACACGCACGGTTTATGATAATCACTGGATCAGCCTGCAGGAAGACCAGGTTATTAATCCTGCGGGCAAACCGGGTATTTATGGCAAGGTCTGTTTTAAAAGCCAGGCCGTGGGCATTATCCCGGTAGATGATCAGGGTAACACCTGGCTGGTCGGGCAACACCGCTATACCCTCGATCAATGGTCATGGGAGATTCCCATGGGCGGTTCACCACTGGGTGAGGATTGCGAACAGACCGCATTACGAGAGCTGGAAGAAGAAACCGGCCTGGTCGCTGGGCAGCTGACCCGGCTACTGCATTTGCACACCACCAATTCCATTACCGATGAAGAAGGTTATGTCTTCCTCGCAAAACAGCTAACGCCGGGGCAGCAATCACTGGAAGACAGCGAGATGGATATAGAAGTAAAAAAGCTGCCGCTGTCTGAGGCCATAGCAATGGCACAGGATGGTCGCATCACCGATGCCATCAGTATTGCCGGGCTGTTGTATCTGGCACTCAATGCTGATTGTTTAAATACGAATTAATCATGGTTTAAACAGACAAAATTTAGTCCGCAAATAAACGCTAATGTACGCAAAAAATTATATCTGTGAAATTAGTGCCTCCATGTACACCAAAGTAACAACATGATTTAGCATCCTATGCCGCAGGCATACTAATAAAACATTCGCGTTTATTTGCGGACTAAATCTTTCTTCATGCTAAAGTTAAACCATGGATCAGCGTAAATACCCCAAAACAGGCGTTGCCGCCCTGATATTCAGGGATGGTCAGTTATTACTGGGCCAAAGGAAAAAAATGCCGGGAAAAAATACCTGGCAATGTCCCGGGGGACTGCTTGAACTGGGTGAGTCCGTGTTTGAATGCGCGCGCAGGGAGACCATGGAAGAGACCGGGCTGGTGATACATAACCTGGCTTACGGGCCCTATACCAATAATCGTTTTCCCAGTGAAGCGGAGCATTCGGTTACCCTGTATGTGCAGGCGGAATATCTAAGCGGTGAAATTAGCCATACCGAATTAAACCTGGGTGATAACTGGCAGTGGTTTGCGCTCGATAATTTGCCGTCACCCTTATTTTTACCCCTGCAGATATTATTTGACAGGCATGGTGGCTGGCTTAAATCAGCTGGGATAATCGAGTAATTTTTCCAGGATAAAGCTGGAAATGTCCGCATCCATTTCAGTGCTGATCGATATAAATTCCGCTGCAATTTTTTCTGATTCAAATTCGCCATCAGGCACCATGATGGGCGTCATTTTATAGTTGCCCTGTTTGTCTTCCCCCGAGTCAACTTTATCGTGGCTGTAACCCCTGTCCAGGAACCAGTTAATCACATGCTCTGTATGGGTTTTGTTATAACTCAACTGGAAGCCAGATGGTTGTCCGCTTTCATCGAGCCAGACAAAGAGATCGTGTTCCATATCACTGAACCAGAGTTTATTGGTTTTACCTGTAGGGGATGCTGTATTAATTGTGCGTAACATATGTTCTTAGACTAAATTAATATATGATAGAAATGAACTATAACTACAATTAATGCATAAAAATGTGATGCATATTAGGCACGGGTTCAGGGAGCATGGGACAAATTAATAAGACAGATATGCAGGCACTATGGGCCAGTTCCATGCTTGATGCCGGTAGTGCGGCATGGGTTGAAGGCCTGTACGAATCCTTTCTAAGAAACCCGAATGCGGTTGAGCAAAACTGGCGAGAATATTTTGAAACCCTGCCGCGACTGAATGGCTCTGGTATTGAAGATATTCCCCATGATGAAATTCGTGAGCATTTCCGCCAGCTAACACAGCGTTGCGGTAGTCTGCAGGCTGTCCCTGTCGCCAGTGCAACCAGTGTCAATGCAGAATATGAGCGCAAGCAGGTGCATGTTCTGCAGCTGATTAATGCCTACCGTTTCCGGGGGCACCAGCATGCCCATCTTGATCCCCTGCAGCGACGTGACCGGCCAGAAATTGAAGACCTGAAACTACAATTTCATGGCCTCTCAGAGGCTGACCTGGATACCGTGTTTGATACGGGTTCCCTGTCAGGGCAGAACGAAGCGACCCTGGGTGAAATCCTGCGCTTATTGCAGCAGACCTACTGCGGCACCATTGGCGCAGAATATATGCATATAACAGAGACCGAAGAAAAACGCTGGATACAACAACGTCTTGAAACGGTGCAGGGTATCGCCGGTTTAGATAAAGAGCAGAAAAAAAATATCCTGGGTCGACTGACGGCGGCAGAGGGGCTGGAAAAATATTTACACACGAAATATGTGGGCCAGAAACGCTTTTCGCTGGAGGGCGGTGAAACCCTGATCCCCATTCTCGATGAAATCACGCGACGTGCTGCACAGCACCAGATGAAAGAACTGGTGATCGGTATGGCGCACCGTGGTCGACTCAATGTGCTGATTAATATTATGGGCAAGACCCCCAGGGAACTGTTCATGGAATTTGAAGGGCGTAAATCCAATGGTAATTCAGCCGGGGACGTGAAATACCACATGGGTTTTTCCTCAGATATGGGTACTAAGGATGGCCCCGTTCACCTGGTGCTGGCATTTAATCCCTCGCACCTGGAGATTGTTGCACCGGTGGTGGAAGGCTCGGTGCGTGCCCGGCAGGAGCGCCGGGGTGATGCCAGGGGGATGGAGGTATTGCCGGTACAGATACACGGTGATGCCGCGTTTGCCGGCCAGGGCGTGGTCATGGAGACCCTGCAGATGTCGCAGTCTCGGGGTTATTCGACCAAGGGCACGGTGCATATTATTGTCAATAACCAGATTGGTTTTACCACCAGTAATATCAAGGATAGCCGCTCGGCCTATTACTGTACCGATGTGGCAAAAATGGTGAATGCGCCGATTTTCCACGTCAACGCAGATGATCCCGAGTCAGTAATCCTGGTTACACAGGCGGCACTGGATTATCGCATGACCTTCAAAAAAGATGTGGTCATCGATATGGTCTGTTACCGCCGCCATGGCCATAACGAGGCCGATGAGCCCTCGGTGACCCAGCCCATGATGTATAAAAAGGTCCATGCGCTACCGACAACGCGGGCCCTCTATGCCAGTCAACTGGTGGCAGAGGGCTGTATTGCCGAAGATGAGGCGCAGGCAATGGTGGATCATTATCGTGATGAGCTGGACGCGGGGCACTGTGTGGTGCCGCATATGCTGGACAGGTCACAGGTCTCGCACGAATTCCAGATCGACTGGCACCCCTATTTGAACGCCGGTCGTGACCTGAAAACCAGTACCGCGATTAGCATGGCACAGTTACGCCACCTGGCCACGCGCCTCGAGGCCATGCCGGAAGGTTTTGAATTACAGGCCCGTGTCGAAAAGATCATGGGCGATCGACATAAAATGGCCGCTGGTGCGCTGCCACTGGACTGGGGTTTTGCCGAGATCATGGCCTACGCCAGCCTGGTCAATGAAGGTTATGCGGTGAGGCTCTCGGGACAGGACTGCGGGCGCGGTACCTTTTTTCATCGCCACTCGGTCTTACACAACCAGATTAACGGCCATGCCTACATCCCGCTGCGTAATATCAGTAAGGAGCAGGCGAACTTCCTGGTCATCGACTCATTGCTTTCAGAGGCGGCGGTGCTCGCGTTTGAATTCGGTTATGCCACCGCAGAGCCAGAAACACTGGTTATCTGGGAGGCGCAGTTCGGTGATTTTGCAAATAATGCACAGGTGGTGATAGACCAGTTTATCGTCGCTGGCGAACAGAAGTGGGGGCGCCTGTGTGGCCTGGTGATGTTGTTGCCCCACGGTTATGAAGGCCAGGGCGCGGAGCACTCATCGGCACGTCTCGAACGTTATTTACAGATGTGCGCGCAGGACAATATCCAGGTCTGTGTACCCAGTACGCCATCACAGATTTTTCACCTGTTGCGTCGGCAAATGGTCAGCCATTACCGCAAGCCCCTGATTACGATGACACCCAAGAGCCTGCTGCGCCATAAACTCGCAGTGAGCACACTGGAGGATCTGACTGAAGGCGAATTTAAGGCCGTGTTGCCGGAAGTTGATAATCTCCCGGCCAAAAAGGTAACCCGTGTAATCATGTGCAGCGGCAAGGTGTACTACGATTTACTTGAGCATCGTCGACTGGCTGAAAAACAGGATGTAGCGATCATCCGTATCGAGGAGCTTTATCCTTTCCCGGTCAAGGCGCTCAATGATGCACTTAAGCCCTATAAAAATGCACAGCGACTGATCTGGTGCCAGGAAGAACCCAAGAACCAGGGTGCATGGGATTATTTTGAGCCACGCATGGCGGCAAAATTAAATCACCCCTGTATGGTGGAATATGTTGGCCGTGAGCCCTCGGCTGCACCGGCAGTCGGTTCGGCTATCGTTCACGCCAGGCAACAAAAGGCGCTGGTTGCCGAAGCGCTTGATATCGATATAAATTAAATCAGGAAAATAACCATGACTATAGATGTCAAAGTTCCCGCCCTGCCCGAATCCGTAGCCGATGCCGTGGTAGTGGCATGGCACAAAAAGGCGGGTGACAGTGTCAGGCGCGATGAATCGCTGGTGGATCTGGAGACGGATAAGGTAGTGCTTGAAGTGCCTGCTCCCGCCGATGGCGTGCTGACCGATATTTTTGCGGCAGAAGGGGCGACTGTGCTGCCCGACCAGTTGCTGGCAAAACTGGAGCAGGGTGCGGTGGCCAAAAATGAACTCAGTACACCGGCGGATAACCTCAAGCCTGAAGCGGCTGATGAGGCCTTTATTACACCGTCGGCAAAAAAAATAATGCTTGAGCATGGTATCGATATCACTGCGGTAAAAGGTACCGGGCGAGGTGGCCGCGTGTTAAAAGAAGATGCGCAGCGTGCGCTGGACAAAAAACAACAGTCAAAAACTGAGCCGCAGGTGGTCGCACAAAAGACTCGGGTTGAAACACCGATGACGGGTACCGGGGATCGCATAGAAAAACGTGTGCCGATGACGCGTTTACGTGCACGCATTGCAGAGCGGCTGGTCGAGGCGCAACAGACGGCAGCGATACTGACAACATTTAATGAAGTGAACATGCAGCCGGTGATGGACCTGCGTGCCAAATACAGG
>JAOUMO010000196.1 GCA_029881425.1 Gammaproteobacteria bacterium | reverse complement strand
CTGTGCCTTGACCCGTTGCAGCTCTGCCTCACTGGGCGCCTTATTTTTTATTTTTTCGATCTCGGCAAGAACGGCCTGTTCGAGTTTTTTCATCGAACTCTTCGCGGTCGGTGTGCCATCAAATAAAAACAGGCTGGCCTGGCGATTATACAGGTCATAACCGGCACTGGCCTCGGCGGCAATCTCACGGTTACGCACCAGCTCCGATGTCAGGCGGCTACTGCCACCACCGTCTAATACGCCGGCCAGCACTTCCAGTGCATAGGCCTCCCAGTCCTGCTCCACGGTCTTTAAAACCGGCACCTTGAAGCCCATCAATAAATAGGGCAGCTTGGCCGGCGCACGTACCGCGATGCGCCGCTCACCCTGCTGCTGCACCTCCCTGCGCAATTTCAGTTCGGGTATAACAGAGGGCTTGAGTGGTGCAAAATATTTTTTCGCGAGCCGATAAACCTCTTCCGCCTTCACATCACCGGAAACAATCAGCGTCGCATTGTTCGGTGCATACCAGGCCTGGTACCAGTGGCGCATATCATCGATGGTCATACTATCGAGATCTTCCATCCAGCCAATAATTGGCTGGCTATAAGAGGAATTAAGAAATGCCACTGCATTGAAACGCTCATAGGTCAACGATGATGCCTGGTCATCAGTACGCATGCGCCGCTCTTCTTTCACTACTTCTACTTCTTTTTTGAATTCGGCCTCGTCCAGTACCAGGTTACGCATACGATCCGCTTCCAGCTCCAGGCAAAGCTCGAGGCGATCACTGGCAATGCGCTGGAAATAGGCGGTGTAATCCTTACCGGTAAAGGCATTTTCACTGCCGCCATTGGCCGCAATAATCTCGGAAAACTCACCAGCCTTATGTTTCTCTGTACCCTTGAACATCATATGCTCAAGCACATGGGATACGCCGGTAATACCGTTATATTCATAACTGCTGCCGACCTTGTACCAGACCTGAGATACCACCACCGGCGAACGATGGTCTTCCTTCACCAGTATTTTCAAACCGTTGTCCAGCCTGTAGCTGGCGACACCCGTTTGCTCATCCAGTGTGCCGCTGTCTGCAGCTGTTTTCAGCATCGGCTGACAGCCGATCAGCAACGGACTCAACACAGCCGTTAGCAGTAACCCCGATAATTTCATGTTTGCCCCATTGTTCAACATTGCTGGCTATTCCCTACTCAGTGCTTTGCTTCAGATCCGGGCATTATCGCCCAGCGATTTGTTTTCACAAGATATTTTCCAGATTCCAACCCCTGATTGATCTCTCCTGGTCAATAAAAGTTCATCGTGAAAATAGTAATTCAATCAAAAAATACCCCGTGAAGCTTAACCTGAAATCGCCACAATGATAGGATAAGGCCCTCCTGATATACAGTAGATCACTATGTTTGGTTTTTTACGTCGCAAGAAAGACACCCCGGAAACCGCCACGACCGATGTCGAAACGGTAGTCACCCCTGCAAAGGAAACAGCGCCCGAACCCTCCGGCGGCGTATTCTCCAGCCTGCGCCAGCGCCTGAGCAAGACGCGCCACAGCCTCACCGACGGCATGGCCGACCTGGTGCTGGGCAAAAAGACCATCGATGACGAACTACTCGAAGAACTGGAAACCCGCCTGATCATGGCCGATGTCGGCATAGAGGCCACCGACAGGATCATCAGCGACCTCACCAAACGGGTCAGCCGTAATGAACTCAAGCAACCCGAGGCCCTGTTCGAGGCGCTGTGTGATGACATGACCGGCATCCTCAAACGCTGCGAACAGCCACTGGTTATCGACACCTCAAAGACACCCTTCGTGATGCTCATCATCGGCATCAACGGCGCCGGCAAGACCACCACCATCGGCAAGCTCGCCAAACGCTTCCAGGACCAGGGCAGGTCCGTGATGCTGGCCGCCGGTGATACCTTCCGTGCCGCCGCAGTGGAGCAATTACAGACCTGGGGTGAGCGCAATAATATCCCGGTAGTCGCCCAGGGCACCGGTGCCGATTCCGCCTCGGTGATTTTTGATGCCATAGCATCCGCAAAATCCAGGAATATCGATATCGTTATTGCCGATACCGCCGGCCGCCTGCACACCCAGGCCAACCTGATGGATGAGCTGAAAAAGATCAAACGGGTAATGGCCAAGCTGGATAGTGAGGCCCCCCACGAAACCCTGCTGGTGATGGATGCCGGCTTTGGCCAGAATGGCCTGGTGCAGGCCCAGCAGTTCCATGATGCGATGGGGCTCACCGGCCTCGCCCTGACCAAGCTGGACGGTACCGCCAAGGGTGGTATTGTGTTCGCCATTGCAGAAAAGCTGGGCACACCGATTCGCTTTATCGGGGTGGGTGAAGGTATCGAGGACCTGCGCGAGTTCCATGCCGGTGAGTTTGTTGATGCCTTGCTGGACAGGCAAGATTAAGGCACATCAACACAAATTCACATAGGTCACACCTCATAATCACAATAGATCTCAAGCATTCAAAGCCCCGCCATCATGCAGGCTTTTTTGTTTAAATAAACCAGAAAACACTAGTCCGCACTAAAATACAGGCGCATGTTCAACGCACCCGCTGCAACCCCGCAGGGGCGTAGTGTATGGCTGCGCATAATAGGTGTACGCAAATGCGTTTGTTTATACAGCCGGGGCACACTAAACATTAAAGTATTGTTTTTATTTACGTGTATTCGCGTTTATTTGCGGACTAATCTTTTAGTACCGCCCGCTTGCCTTCCCCGCCGATTAAGGCACAATAACTCCCCATGATCCGCTTCGATAATGTCTACAAACGCTACCCCGGTGGCCAGGAAGCCCTTGGCAACGTGAACTTTCATTTGCCCCGAGGGGAAATGGCCTACCTCACCGGCCATTCCGGTGCCGGCAAGAGCACCCTGCTGAAACTGATTGCGCTGATCGAGCGCTCCAGCCAGGGCAACGTAATCCTCGATGGCGTCAACCTGGGCCATGTACGCAACAGCAAGGTGCCCTACATCCGCCGTAATATCGGTATCATTTTCCAGAACCACCACCTGCTGTATGACCGCACCGTATTTGATAATGTGGCGCTGCCGCTGATTATTGCCGGCTACCAGCATAAAGAGGTCGGTAAGCGGGTCCGTGCCGCACTGGACCAGGTGGGGCTGCTGCATAAAGAAAAGGCCGAGCCGATTACCCTCTCCGGCGGTGAGCAACAGCGTGTCGGCATTGCCCGCGCCATCGTCCACAAGCCCTCGTTACTGCTCGCGGATGAGCCCACCGGTAACCTCGACCCGGCACTCTCGAAGGAAATCATGGAGCTGTTTGCACGCTTCAACCAGGTCGGCGTCACCGTCCTCATCGCCAGCCATGACCTGGAGCTGATCAAGCAGATGGGGAGCCCGGTGATCAGCCTCAGCCAGGGCAAGGTAATACACGATGATTTGCTGGAGACAGTCTAGTGTCACGCGCTGAATCAACCAACCAGCTGGCGAAAAATGCGCCCATCAAGGCCTATTTTATCCACCACCTGCGTACCCTGATTGCCAGCCTCGGCGTGCTCAGCCGCAACCCCCTCTCGACCAGCATGACCGTGGCGGTGATCGCCATTGCTCTGGCCCTGCCCTCGGGGTTGTACGTGATGCTGAGTAATGCCAGCAAGGTCAGCGTGGGCTGGGATAACAGCTCACAAATCTCCCTGTTCCTGAAGGCCGAGGTAGATGAAAAGGCGGCCGAGGCACTGGCGAAAAAGCTACGCCTCTACGAGGACATCAAATCGGTAAAATTGATCCACAGGGACCAGGCACTGAAGGAGTTCCAGAAGGTATCCGGTTTTGGTGATGCCATTAACTCACTGGACAATAACCCGCTGCCCCACGTACTGGCGATACAGCCGGTACTGGACCAGCAACGCCCCGACAAGATCAGGCGCCTATTAAAGGACCTGGATAAATTGAAGCAGGTGGATATTGCCCAGCTGGACCTGCAATGGGTAAAGCGCCTCTACACCATGCTGGAAATTGCACGCAAGGGCATCTGGATCATTTCCCTGCTGCTGGGA
>JAOUMO010000195.1 GCA_029881425.1 Gammaproteobacteria bacterium | reverse complement strand
GGGGGCAGAATCGCTGCTCGAGGCCATTCCCAAAGCTGTGGATGAGGTGGGTGGGCCAACCATCCTTGCCACCTTTACCGTGATTGCCGCACTGCTGCCTATGGCCTTTGTCACCGGTTTAATGGGGCCCTATATGAGCCCGATCCCCATCAATGCCAGCCTCGGCATGCTGATTTCCCTGGCGGTGGCCTTCGTGATTACGCCCTGGATGACCTATCGGGTGCTGGGCAATCAACCGGTGCATGTTGCCGATGCAGGCTCCCAGCAAAAAGTGACACTGTTTTTCAACAGGCTGATTGGCTATTACCTGGATGATGCCGTGGGGCAAAAACGCCGGCGCCAGCTGGGGCTGGGTGTGTTATTGCTGATCCTGTTTTCCCTGGGGCTGGTCTACACCCAGCACGTGGTATTGAAAATGCTGCCCTTCGATAACAAATCCGAGTTCCAGGTGGTGGTCGATATGCCAGAAGGCACGCCGCTGGAACAGACCAGTAAGGTGCTGGATGAACTGGCGGCCTACATCGCCACCGTGGCCGAGGTGAAGGATTACCAGATCTATGCGGGTACTGCGGCACCGATTAATTTTAATGGACTGGTGCGCCAGTATTATTTACGTGCCGATGCCCACCTTGGTGATATCCAGGTGAATCTACTGGATAAGTCCCTGCGACAGCGCAAGAGCCATGAAATTGCCGGCAGCGTGCGCGAACCCTTAAAGGCCATTGCCGCAAAATTCAATGCCAGTATCAAGGTGGTGGAGGTGCCGCCGGGTCCACCGGTGATGTCACCCCTGGTGGCCGAGGTCTATGGGCTCAACTACAGGGGGCAGGTCGATACTGCCCGGGCCATTCGCCAGGTGATTGCATCCACCCCGGATATAGTGGATGTGGATGACAGCATCGTAGCGCCGGCACTGCGCTATATCCTGCACGTAGATCGGCACCGGGCCGCATTACTGGGCCTCGACCAGCAGCAGGTGAGTCGGGCGATCAAGACCCTGCTGAGTGGCGAGAACATGGCCTGGCTACACGGTGAGCAATTCAAATACGCCGTACCTATTCGTATTGAATTACCGCTGCAGTCCCGTGCTGATCTGCAGCAGCTTTTAGCGACACCGGTTAAAACTAGCAGCGGTGCGGCAGTGGCTTTAAGTGATGTGGTCAATGTTGAACCTGCGCAGCAACAACAGAGCATCTATCACAAGGACCTGTTACCGGTGGTCTTTGTTACCGCGGATATGGCCGGTGAGCTGGATAGCCCCCTGTATGGCATGTTTGATATTATCGACCGGCTCGATGCCGAGGTTGCATCCTATGGACAGCCGATACGCCAGTATTTTATCAATGCACCGGCCAACCCCTATGAATACAGCATGAAATGGGATGGTGAATGGCAGATGACCTACGAGACCTTCCGTGACATGGGCATAGCCTATTCCGTGGGCCTGTTATTGATTTACCTGCTGGTGGTGGCGCAGTTCCGTTCCTATGTGGTGCCGCTCATTATTATGGCACCGATTCCACTGACCATTATTGGCGTCATGCCAGGGCATGCGCTGATGGGCGCCCAGTTTACCGCCACCTCGATGATCGGCATGATTGCGCTGGCGGGTATTATTGTGCGTAATTCGATCCTGCTGGTGGATTTTATCAATGAGCAACTGGGGCAGGGTGTCGCCTTCCGTGAGGCGGTGATCCAGGCCAGTAGCGTGCGCAGTAAGCCCATTATACTCACCGGGCTGGCGGCCATGATGGGGGCCCTGTTTATTCTCGATGACCCTATTTTTAGTGGCCTGGCGATTACACTGATCTTTGGGATCCTGGTATCGACATTATTGACCCTGCTGGTGATACCGATAATGTATTATGCAATCATGAAAAAACGCATATAAATAAAATATATCCCATCAGAGAGTTTTCATATCGGCGCCAGACTTGGTACTATTAGTCTTTTCCAGTTAATGATAAGTAATAATTATGGCCGATCGTCGACTCAAAGTGTTTCACACCGTAGCCCGCCTGCTCAATTTTACCAAAGCAGCGGATGCACTACACATGACGCAGCCGGCAGTTACCTTCCAGATTCGCCAGCTCGAAGAGTATTTCAATACCCGTTTATTCGATCGTACCCATAACCGGGTCAGCCTCACCGACGCGGGCCACCGGGTGTATGGTTTTGCGGATAGCATCTTTGAAATCTATGACGAGATGGAAAATGCGATTCGTGAAATGACCGGTGATGTCAGCGGTGTTGTCACCCTCGGTGCCAGTACCACCATTGCGGAATACATGCTGCCCTTCCTGCTGGGCGATTTTAAGGCGCAGAACCCCGAGGTCAATATTCGCCTCAAGGTGTCCAATACCGAAGGCATAGTGTCCATGGTCGAGAATAATATAATCGACCTGGGTATTGTCGAGGCCTCGGTAACGAATAAAAACCTGCAGGTGGATGTCTGCCGCGTCGACCAGCTGGTGGCAATTATGCCGCCGGCACACCCGCTTGCCAACGTGGGTGCGATTAGTGCACAGCAGTTATTGCCCTATCCCTTTATCTGCCGTGAAGAGGGCTCGGGTACACGTGAAGTCATCACCGAATACCTGACGCAGTATATGCCCGATCATGAACTTGAAATCTGTCTTGAACTGGGTAGCCCCGAGGCCATAAAAGGCGCCACTGAGGCCGGCATGGGTATTTCAATTATGTCCCACTCAACCGTGGTGAAAGAACTCAAGCTGGGCTCACTGGTTGCCATACCCCTGGACCCACCACTGGAAAGACCCTTTTCGTTTGTGCACCAACGTCACAAATTCAAAGCCCGTGCCATGGAAGAATTACTGGCCTTTGCGAAGAATTATTGTGAGAGTCACCAGGACGCTTAAGCTGCCATGCAACCCTCTGCAAAACAACTGGCCGATATTTTTGAGTACCTGCCAGAGCATGATCAAAAAACCCTGTTCGAATTTGCCGAGTTCCTGAAATCCAGGGCGCCTGTGCCGGTGGCAGAAATCACTGAGCCAGTGGAGATTCCACGCCCGGAAAAGGAGTCGGTGGTCTCGGCAATCAAGCGCCTGGGCGCAACTTACCCCATGGTCGATCGTAAGCATCTGTTGAATGAGACCTCTGACCTGATGATGCAGCATATGCTAAAGGGCCGTGCGGCAGATGAAATTATTGATGAACTTGAAGTGCTGTTTGTAGAAAAATATGAATTTATTGTTCAGTCAAAATAATAAAGTTACCTGCAATATTCGTGTATCAAAAAATTCCAACAATAAGAAATAACTTCCCCCAGGGTTTGCCAAATGATTTCAGTACTACGTAACTGGTATTTTCGCCACTTTTCTGATCCCCAGGCAGTAATCCTGGCCATTTTATTGCTGGTCGGTTTTAGCACGGTGATGTTTATGGGCGAAGTACTGACGCCGGTCATTGCTGCCGTTGTTATTGCCTATGTGCTGGAAGGCCTGGTGAAAAAACTGCAGCAGTATAAGGTGCCCCATGTGCTGGCGGTGGCCCTGGTGGTTATAGTTTTTGTATTTTTGGTGATGATTGTTTTCCTGGGACTGGCGCCATTAATTATTCGTCAGTTAAGCCAGTTCTTTGCCGAGTTGCCGCAGATGTTGACCGAGGGCCAGCAATTATTAATGACCCTGCCGCAGCAGTATCCCTTTATTTCTGAAACTCAGATTTCCGAGATTGTTTCCAGTATTAATTCAGAACTGGCAGTACTTGGACAAAAAGTCGTATCTATTTCATTATCATCTGTCGTCAATGTATTTACCCTGCTGGTATACCTGGTCGTAGTGCCCCTGCTGGTATTTTTTTTCCTCAAGGACAAAATAGAAATCATTGACTGGGCAATGCGTTTTTTACCCAGTCGTGATGGCCTGGCCTCGGTGGTCTGGCATGAGGTTGACAGGAAGATGGGTAACTACATTCGCGGTAAATTGCTCGAGGTCGTGATCGTGGGTATTGCTACCTACATACCACTGAAACTGATGGGGCTTAACTATGCTGCACTGTTAAGCCTGTTTGTTGGGCTG
>JAOUMO010000194.1 GCA_029881425.1 Gammaproteobacteria bacterium | reverse complement strand
GAGCCACGCTCACACAGCATGATGTTGTTATTACCCACAGAGGTCAGCTTGTCGATAGCCGAGTCCATGTTCTCCGGCGCAAGGAACTGGCCCTTTTTGACATTAACCACCTTGCCGGTTTCACCCGCCGCCAGCAGTAATGAGGTCTGCTGGCACAGGTAGGCCGGGATCTGCAGGATATCGAGGACCTCGGCCGCCACTGCACAATCCGCTTCACGATGCACATCGCTGACGAGGGGAATATTGAAATGTTTACCAATATTTTGCAGGGCCTTGAGGCCGCCATCTATACCCAGGCCACGGTTGTTACTGGCCGCGCCCCGGTTATCTTTTTCGTAAGAGGATTTGAAAACGTAATTGAAACCGAGTTTTTCAGAGAGACCCACCATGTGCTCGGCAACACGCATCCCCAGCTCTTCGCTTTCCAGCAGACAGGGACCCGCGATGACACAGAGTTTTTCACCCTTGCCGACGGAGAAATCTTTAACCTTTACATTGTGCATGAATCGCCTCTGAAATTTTCTTTAATAATCGCCGCAATGCTACGGGTGAACGCCCGTGTAGTCAAGGAAAGCGCCCCTATGGCTGTACAAATAGGAGCCCTGTCACAAACTTGCCTGCAATGTGTAACAACAGGTAATTCCACGCATTTAAACGGCGGTTAAAAATAGTGAATCGTTTGATTTAAAAGCGGGTGAGACAGGGTTGATTTTGATTAGTTCGATGGGAGCTTCAGGCGGATGCGATTATTTTGCGGGATGCGTGAATTGGTAGGCGCGAGTGGGTTACTCCGGGCTCCTGCCCTCCGCCCTGCGGGCCATGATGATGAAAAACCATCATCATGTTCTGATTCGCTCCCGGCGAATCAGTCGAACCTCGTTCTCATCCACTCGCGCATGTCATCCTAATATAGGGACGAGTAAAGATCAGTCTAAAGGAGATTCAAACGGAATTGGTAGGCGCGAGTGGGCTACTCCGGGCTCCTGCCCTCCGCCCTGCGGGCCATGATGATTAAAAGCCATCATCATGTTCTGATTCGCTCCCGGCGAATCAGTCGAACCTCGTTCTCATCCACTCGCGCATGTCATCCTAATATAGGGACGAGTAAAAATCAGTCTAAAGGAGATTCAAACGGAATTGGTAGGCGCGAGTGGATTCGAACCACCGACCCCTACCATGTCAAGGTAGTGCTCTAACCAACTGAGCTACGCGCCTATAGGGTCACAACTTACTTCGTTTTAACTCATTGATTGAGTTAAAGCAGGTGCGAATGGTACTGATGTAGGGTCTAAGTTGCAAGTTATAAGTTGCAAGAAAGTGCCCGGTCACCCTGTACAACGATCACCCCGGCGGCCAGTGCATCGCCCGCCCCGCCAGCACGTGCAGGTGAATATGGAATACGCTCTGCCCTGCCTCGGCATTACAGTTCATCACGGTACGGTAGCCACGCTCGGTATAGCCTTCCTCCTTAGCCACCTGCTGGGCGGCCAGGAACATCTTACCGATAAGCGCCGCATCTTCGGGCTGAATATCATTAATCGTAGAAATGTGTTTTTTAGGGATTACCAGGACATGCATGGGGGCCTGCGGCGTTAGGTCACGAAACGCCAGTACATCATCATCCTGGTAGACGATGTCACCGGGGATATCGCCGCTGATAATTTTACAGAAGATACAATCGGTCATTTGTCTGGATTCCAGGTTACGGGTTTAAGGCATAGTGTGCCCTTTTTAGGCGAAACAGGCTAGCCGGCTGGGCACTAAACGTACTCGTCAATAATACCCGATACCTGGCGGGATTCCTCGGGTCGAGCAATTAATGCCTCATTCTGCTGGAAGGTCTGTAGCGCCTGGTTGAGGCTAAAACGACGGGGGCTGGACTGGTTGAAGGCACTGCTATTGCGCTCGTTGACGGTGCGCTGTGTACTGTTGACATCGCGGTTGCTATTAACCCGCGTCGAAACCACTTCACCCCTGACAACTTTCTCACCACGGGGATTTGCGTCCTGTTCAGACGAGCGATTATTAGACCGTGGCTGGGGATCAGCAGCGGGACGCTGTGACCTACCGCGATCGAAGCCGGGTAGCGCCAGCGGATTGAAGCCTGCAACAGCTATATCCATTTAAAACACTTAGCTCATTTGGTTAAATATCAGTCAAGTATAGCAACCTGCCATCGTGGTTTTAGACCGCAGGTCGGAAAATCAGCCACTCAATCAGAGACCGTCAAACGGCCGGAAAAGGCGTGTGCCAGGGTACCGCCATCGATATACTCCAGCTCGCCGCCGAGCGGGATACCGTGGGCAAGACGGCTGGCACGAATGCCATTTTCCTGTGCCATCTGCGAAATATAGTGCGCCGTGGTTTCACCCTCGACCGTTGGATTGGTCGCCAGGATCAGTTCCTGTATGCCGCCCTGCTGGAGCCGCTGCTCAAGCTTATCCAGTCCCAGCTCGGCCGGGCCGATGCCATCCAGTGGTGACAAATGCCCCATGAGCACAAAGTACAGGCCTTTAAAACCTGTTGCCTGCTCAATCGCCAGCACATCAGAGGGTGTTTCGACGACACAGACCAGGCCCTGGTCACGCAGCGGGTTATTACAGATATAACAGACCTCGGTCTCGGACAGGGTGCGGCACTTTTTGCACTGGCCTATCTTCTCTACGGCCTCATCCAGTGCCCGCGATAATTTCAGCGCACCGTCACGATCACGCTCCAGCAGGTGGAAGGCCATACGCTGGGCCGACTTGGGGCCAACACCGGGCAGGCAGCGCAGGGCCTCAATCAGCTGCCCCAATAAAGGCGACAGGCTCATTTAGAACGGCAGTTTCAGGCCACCGGGCAGGTTGATACCCGCGGTCACACCCGACATCTTTTCCTGGCTCTGCTGCTCGATACGACGTACCGCATCGTTCACCGCAGCGGCCAGCAGGTCTTCGATCATTTCTTTATCATCGCCCATCAGGCTATCATCCAGCGATACACGGCGTACTTCGTGGCGACCGTTCATCGTGACTTTGACCATGCCACCACCGGACTGGCCCTCCACTTCCATATTTGCAATTTCTGCCTGCGCCTTTTCCATATCCGCCTGCATCTTTTGCGCCTGCTTCATCATGTTACCAATGCCACCTTTCATAGGATGTCCTCTCTCATATTCTCTACAATGAATTGTTTTAATCGACGGGCTGTACGGAATTGGGTACAACCACCGCATCAAAATTATCTTTTAGCGCCTGCACTACCGGGTCCTGTTCGATGGATAGCTCGGCGGCCTGCTGTTTTTCGGTCTCGTGACGTACGATGGTCTCGGCCGGGGTTTCGGTCTCGGTCTGGCCGACACTGATATCCAGTTTTATTTTTTCATCCAGGTAATCACCCAGTGCATCCTGTAGCTTGGCATGCATCGATGGATTCAGTAACTGGCTGCGCTCTTCACTTAACTGTAAATTTATTTCGTTGCCATTACGTGACTGCAACACACAATTGACCGCCAGCTGCTTCACCATACCCCGGATGCCCATGCTGTTGATCAGGCCCTGCCAGTCGTTACCGAACTGGCCCTTTGGTTTTGACGAAGGGGCGACAGCGACATGATCGACGGCAGTGGGTGCCGCTTGCTGCGGTCGATGTTCAACCGATGCAGCGCCCGTCACCTGTGCCTGTACCTGAGGGGACTGTGCCTGAACCTGTGCTGGCGCAGCCTGCCTTGCAGCAATGGAGGGCTTAAACGCCAGCATACGCAACAGCGCCATTTCAAAACCCGCACGGGCATCCGGTGCAAGAGGCAGATCTTTTCGCCCCAGTAAACCCACCTGGTAAAACAGCTGCACGTCTTCCGCGGAGACATCCCGCGCAAGCTGCTGCAGGGTCTCACGCTCCACCAGGTTTTCATCCACCGCATCCGGCACATGCTGCGCCAGCGCGATCTGGTGCAACAAGGCCAGCAGATCGGCGAGCGCCGCCTGGTAGTCCGGTGTCATTTCGGCAAGGGCGGCCACTTCGGCCATCACCGCCGCGGCATCATTGCCAATCACCGCCCTGAGGATGGCAAGGATACGA
>JAOUMO010000193.1 GCA_029881425.1 Gammaproteobacteria bacterium | reverse complement strand
GCAGACTCCGTTATTTCCAGGATCAGGTATTCGGCTTCCAGCTCATATTTTGAAAGCACCCGAGAAACCATGGCGATTAATTCGCTTTCTATTAGCAGGCGTGCGGAAAGGTTAACCGCGACCGATATCTTCCTGTTGGTCTTATGCCAGTTAGCACATTGTTTTATTGCCTCTTCGAGCACCCATTCAGTCAAGCTCTTTATGCTACTTCCCTGTTCTGCAAGCGGGATAAAAATATCGGGCGGTACCATGCCACGATCTGGATTCTTCCATCGCAATAGTGCCTCACAACTCACCAGCTCGTGTTTGTGTATATTAATTTTTGGCTGAAAATATAGCTCGAACTCACCCCTTTCTATAGCATAGCCCAGCTCACTGATTAACTGCAGGCGCTCAACGCTGTTGGGGTCCTTGTCCTTGTCATAGCACTCATAAAAAGAACCGGATTTTTTTGCCATAGACATGGCAATCTCAGCATTCTTCATTAGTTTTGCTGCCGTATCGCCATCATCAGGAAATGTCGAGATACCTATACTAACATCCGTAACTAATTGTATGTCCTGTATCAGGAAGGGTGTATTGAGTATCTTCTCTATTTTATAAACCACTATTTCCCAGTGTGAATGGTCGGAAAGTGGAACCAGCAAGGCATATTCATCACTACCAAACCGGGCAATAGTGTCATTACTCCAGAACTCTTCTTTGAGACGACGACCAAACTCCTTAAGTAGCCGATCGCCAAATTCGTGGCCAAGTGTGTCGTTTATTTCCCTGAAACGATCTATACCAACAATAATCACTGCAAGCGATGTGATCGCCTTCATCTCAATTATATCTTCTACTTTCTTTGTTAAAAATGAGCGGTTCTGTAGCCCGGTGACTGCATCATGGCTTGACTGGTATTCAATCTTTTTCTGCTGCTCCTTGATCCTACGTGTTATCACCGTCGAAATAACCAGCGATACCCACACCGCAATCCATAATATGATAATGCCAACAATAACGAGTCGCGTTACAAGTCGCGCAAAATAATCCGTTGCATTATAGATAGGCGAATAAATATGAACGGCTGTGTAGCCAGTGCCCGCAAGTAATGATTTTGCCCAGATATAATCTTTATTATTAAACGTAATGATACCGGCATTATCGGTATTACTAACCAGCTCTTGGAATGAAAACTTAAGTAGATTACTTATAAGATCTGTACTGCTTTCTTCTAAATTGATTGCCTGGTAATTTTTATCTATTAATAACCAGATATGCTCATCTGATCTTTGCCCGGTGAAATGGCTAACCAGGTGCTCCAGTGATTGACTTTTTTGAAACTCTTCCGCTATTTCATCCGCCTCGATCCTGACCAGGCTCTCCAGTAAATCTTTATCTTTTTTTATGGTGCTATCCCGCGTCACCTGATAGGCGCTCAGGCCGAAGACAATCAATATGACGACGACAAGGGAGATAAAATAGGTTAGTAATCTATTGCGAAGTTGCATATTTAAATACTATGTAAAGTAATCATCCATCTATTCTTCTTCATTAGTAGTACGACTGTTAAATCCAATTAAGCTGTACAGCGGGCAGCGTCTAAAAATACCGGAGGAAAAAATAACAATACCAAACACGCCCAGGATGATAGCGGCAACCTGATCATCAATAAGACCGGTATCAATTAATCCGACATAACCCATTCCCGCACCCAGGCCCGTTCTTAAAACCGCATCAAGCCTGCCTACATTCTTCTCAAAATTCATCTATCAACTCCGACTTTAATAAATGCTTTCATCGCTATTCACTAATATGTTATTTTGTTACATGTTTGTTAATTTATAGACCATTTTCTTAGTAAGGGTAAATTTGTCCTTATCAACCAGACCACTCAAATATGATTCCAGAATACATAGAACTTGAAACGACCAAAAATCCGGATTCGACCATTATCTGGCTGCACGGGCTTGGTGCTGACGGCCACGACTTTGAAGCCATAGTCCCCGAGCTCGGGCTACCGGGCGATATGGCGATACGCTTTATCTTTCCCCACGCCCCCTTCAGACCCATTACGCTGAATAACGGCTATGTGATGCGCGGCTGGTATGACATAAAAAGCCTTACGTTCGGTTCAGATGAAGATATCGATGGCATTAAAGACTCGGCCGATGCACTCGGACAGCTGGTTGAACGGGAGATTGCCCGCGGCATTCCCGCACACCGTATCATCCTGGCGGGCTTTTCCCAGGGTGGGGCGATTGTTTTGTACACCGGCCTGACCACGAGTAAACCCCTGGCGGGCCTGATGGTACTTTCCAGTTACCTGCCTCTGGCCCAGCACTTACCCACCGATATGACCTCGAATTTGAATATCTTCATGGGGCATGGGCGGCAGGATGATATTGTCAGGTTTGAATACGGTCAGGGCAGCCGCCAGCAACTGGAGAACAGGGGGCTTACTGTGGAATGGCATGACTATGAAATGGCCCATAGCGTCTGTGCTGAGGAGATAGACCACATCCGTGAATGGATCATCAAGCGCCTCAAATAGCCGAGTTGGACTGGTGTCTTATAACATGATAGCCTGAATTTCACTGCGGATTATAAAATATTAAACTAACATTAGAGTAACACCTTATTCACTGGCCAGGTACCATGGGAGCGGGTCTATGTCTGATCAGGAAATTACACATTTCAATGGCCTTATGTCTGCTGAACCCCTGTGGAAGCTGGCACCTACCCGTGATGAAAATGGCGACTCCTTCATCGACTTCATGATGATTATCCCAAAGCTCAAACAAAAGCCCAGGCAATACATAGAACAAACCCTGAATGATATCCAGCTGATACTTAATCAGTACAGTAGTGAAGTCGTATTTGCCAATATGAACCTTAAGATCAATTGCTTATGGATTTCACACCGGCCCCGACCAGGCTTCTGCCAGGAACTCTCTGCCGCGATCAGGAGCCGTGTTCCCGAGGCCATGCTGGTCGCTGATTTTCAACGCTAACGATTTTTTATGACTGAATACACACTAGATAAAGAGACCTTCGATCAACTAAGAGACATTATGGGTGACGATATTCCTGCCTTCGTTAATACCTATCTCGAGCATTCGCCAGGCGTAATACAGGCTATTGAGGCCGCTATCAGCTCGGGGGATGCGGACGATACATTTCTGCAGGCACACCGGTTAAAAGGGGGGAGTGCCAGTATTGGTGCCGCAAAACTGGCCTCACTGGCTTTTGATATGGAGCAGGCCGGACGCACCGGCACAATGCAGGGCATGGAGCAACGACTTGGCCAGTTAAAAGATGAATACCAGCGTGTAGAAGCCGCATTGAAAGCCGAGCTAGATAACGGGCAGCCCGACATTTAAAAGATCCAACGCAAAGAATACAGATATATACTTTTTTTGCGCGCTTTGCCCTGGATTTATCTTTTTACCTTCCCCACCGACCGATACTTAATCTTTCATCCTGTCGCGTGCATCCTTTATCGCCTGCCTGACCTGGGCCGGTGCGGTACCACCAATATGATCCCTCGCCGCCACAGAACCCTCCAGTGTCAGCACCTCGAACACATCATCGCCGATACTATCGGAGAACTGCTGTAGTTCCTGCAGGCTCATTTCGCTCAGGTCCTTGTTCTCGGCCACGCCGAGGGCGACGGCCTTGCCGACCACTTCATGGGCATCGCGGAAGGGCAGGCCTTTTCTTACCAGGTAGTCGGCGAGATCGGTAGCGGTTGAGAAGCCCTGTTTTGCAGCCTTATACATATTCTCCCGGCGCGCCTCGATCGCGGGCACCATATCGGCAAAGGCACGCAAGGAGCCCCTGAGTGTATCGATGGTATCAAACAGGGGTTCCTTGTCTTCCTGGTTGTCCTTGTTATAGGCCAGTGGCTGGGATTTCATCAGGGTCAGCAAGCTGATGAGATGGCCATTGACCCGCCCCACCTTGCCACGCACCAGTTCGGGCACGTCAGGGTTTTTCTTCTGCGGCATGATGGATGAGCCGGTACAGAAGCGATCGGGCAGGTTGATAAAGGCAAACTGGGCCGATGACCAGAGCACCAGCTCTTCGGAAAAGCGCGATAC
>JAOUMO010000037.1 GCA_029881425.1 Gammaproteobacteria bacterium | reverse complement strand
TCAAGGCGAGCCCGACAGTATATCAACTCACTAAACATTTCGCTAGCTCTTTGATAACTTTTCCTTCCGGCTTACTGCTGTCATTCCCTAACAGAGCGCGCATTATATAGCCTTCGTTACGCAGGTCAACAGCTTTGTGTAATTTTTTTTACGCCGGCGTAATTCGGGCAAATATGGCCTTGAGATATTCCGTTTCCGGGATAGCAGGATGCACCGGGTGATCGGGCCCCTGGTAGCCCTGGATCAGGATCTGCATGTTCCGATCAAGGTGCCTGGCGGCCTGCAACATGGTGCGCTGCAGTTCCAGCCGGGGGAAATGATGCGAGCAGGAACCGGACACCAGCATGCCATCCTTCGCCAGTAGCTGTATTGCCATCTGGTTCAGTCGATAATAGGCCTCGCGCCCCTTCTTGCTGTCTTTCTTGCGCTTGATGAAGGCCGGCGGATCAACAATCACCAGGTCAAAACTTTCGTTTTCTTCCTTGAGCTCTTTTAATACCTTGAAGGCATCACCCTGTATGCCTGACATCCGGTCATCTACCTGGTTATGCTCGGCATTCCTGCCGACCAGCTCCAGTGCCGATGCCGACGAATCAACACAGACCACTTCGCTTGCTCCCTCAACGGCGGCCTTGACACCCCAGGCACCTATATAACTGAACACATCCAGCACTCGCTTACCTTTACACAGGCCGGCTAATGCCTGCCGGTTCATGCGTTGATCATAAAACCAGCCGGTTTTCTGGCCGGTGAGCAGAGGCACTTCGTACTTTACACCCATATCTTCTATCAACACCGTCTCAGGCACTTCACCCAGAACAGTCTCTACATAGACCCCCAGACCCTCACGCTCACGTGACGAGCTATCATTTCTCAATAATATAGACGTGGGCCGTATAACCTTCTCCAGCGCAGCAATAACATCATGCCGCATCAGCTCCATACCTGCCGTGGTGATCTGCACCACCAGTACTTCACCATAACGATCCACTACCAGGCCGGGCAGGAAATCACTTTCGCCGAACACCAGCCGGTAAAAAGGCTTATCAAAAAATCGCTCACGCAGTGACAGGGCCATCTTGATCCTGTGCACCAGCAATGACTGGCTCGGCGGGTGCTCCGGGTCACGACTCATAATGCGAGCACATATCAGTGAGGCCGGATTAACATAGGCGACACCGAGTGATTTGCCATTAGAGGCCTGGAGATCGACCAGCTGCCCTGGCTCAAACTGCTCGAAAGACGTTTCTTTTGTGTTCACCTCATTACTAAACACCCAGAGATGGCCCGCACGAATTCGTCGATCTTCATTCTTTTTAAGCTTTAAAACCGGATACATATCTTTCAATTCCTACTTATTCGTGATGGCATTGCAGTACATAGCACAATCGCAGCCCCTGCAATAGCATGAACCATGAGAGGTAAATCCACAGCAACAAAAACAACAGCACACTAAACGAACCATAGAGCGATGTATAGGATTCATTAACCAGTACATACTGCACAAAGGCCATTTTTACCAGCACCCAGACTAACGAAACAACAAATGACGACAGCAACGCCACCCGATAACTGATCTTCATATTTGGTGAAATCTTATACACTATAAAAAACAACAGCCAGACGATAGCAAAAGACAGGCCTGCAATAATAATGGCTAACTGCTCCGAGCCCACCATATGTCGCAACACATAATCATTAAGAAAAAAAACCATGCCAAGCACCAGCGGCATAATAAAAGCCAATATCAAGTAGGTCTCGAACGCATGCCAGAAACTATTGCTGGGTTTAAAAAATATTTTATTAACGACATGCTGGTAGTTTTTATAGAATAAAACAGATGCGAACATGACATACACCAGGCCCCAAAAACCCATTTTTCGTGAATTGGCTATGAACTCATCGAAATACTCACTTACTAGCTCGGTTTGTGTCGGCATCAGGTTATTCATCAGGAAAACTTTTATATCCTGGTAATAAAGCATGAAAACATCAAACTCACCCAGCACAAAAAAGGTCACCCAGAACATGGGAATGATTGAGAATATGGTATAAAAACTCAGGCTGGCAGAATAATAACTGGTATCTTCACCCAGTAAATTATTTAAAGCATTCAGACGATATTGCAGTTGATACAACATTGATCATTAACCCGTATACACACCCTGTGGATTGCCTGGCCCCACGCCCCCTAAGCCACACAATTATTATGTAAAACAGCATAGCACATGCGGTATAGTTATCCGCTTCCCAGTCACAAATATACGCCAATGAAAAACCCAAACAACAAGCTTTCTCAGCAAACCAGCCCGTATTTATTGCAACACGCCGACAACCCGGTCAACTGGTACCCCTGGGGACAGCAGGCACTGGATAAAGCACGCGCAGAAAACAAACCTGTTCTACTCTCCGTGGGCTACTCCGCCTGCCACTGGTGCCATGTGATGGCTCATGAATCCTTCGAGAACGAACAAACCGCGGCCATTATGAACGAACATTTTATTAATATAAAAGTTGATCGTGAAGAACGCCCCGACCTTGATAAAATTTACCAGGCCAGCCATTCATTATTAACGTCACGATCCGGCGGCTGGCCACTGACCGTGTTTTTATCCCCAGACACACAAATCCCATTCTTTGCCGGCACCTATTTTCCTGACAGGCCCGCTTATGGCATGCCCTCATTTAATGAGACCCTCAACCGGGTGCACGATATTTTCCTGACACGCAAAGACGATATTGCCCAGCAGGACACGTCATTAATGAAGATGCTCGGCAACACGTCATCCCATAGCCACCCAGGTACAGCGCCATTAAACAACCTGCCCCTGGACCTTGCGCGTGAACAGCTGGAATCGGAATTCGATCATATCAATGGCGGCTTTAGCTCGGCACCCAAATTCCCACACCCGCCCATGCTGATGCGCTGTATTCGGCACTGGGCACTGATGCGCGCACAACAACTCGATGATGAGCGCATGCTCGAGATCGCTCTTTTCAGCCTGGAAAAAATGGCACGGGGCGGCGCCTTTGATCAACTGGGTGGCGGCTTTTATCGCTACTCTGTTGATGAATACTGGATGATTCCCCATTTTGAAAAAATGCTCTACGACAATGGCCAGCTATTAACACTCTATAGTCATGCCTACCAGATTACTGGCAGGCCCATTTTCAGACACACGGCCGAGCAAACCGCTCGCTGGGTAATCCGTGAAATGCAATCGACCGAAGGTGGCTACTATTCCGCACTGGATGCGGACTCGGAAGGCATCGAAGGACGATTTTATTCCTGGGACAATACCGAAATCGAGCGCCTGCTGGATGAGAAAGATTACCCGGTGTTCGCCAGCATCTATGGACTGGATCGTACCCCCAACTTTGAACAGGCATGGCACCTGCACACCTTTACCCACCCTGATACCGTGGCAGCAACACTTGATTTAACTACAGGCGAAATGGAGCAGTGCCTGTCCCGTTGCCGAACAACCCTGCTTGCTGCGCGCAACAAGAGAATGACACCGGGTCGTGACGACAAGGTTCTCTGCGCATGGAATGGCCTGATGATTCACGGCATGGTGATTGCCGGCAAGGCACTGGGGCAACCCGAGCTTGTCGATTCTGCACGCTCGGCCCTGGATTTCATCCATAAAAAACTCTGGCACAATTACCGCCTGTTAGCGACCTGCAAGGACAATACAGCACACCTTAATGCCTACCTGGATGACCATGCCTACCTGTTAAGCGCCCTGCTCGAATACCTCCAGCTACACTGGGATAATCACTATTATGCATGGGCGCTTGAAATTGCCGAGATATTGATTAAGCATTTCCAGGATGAGCAGACTGGTGCTTTTTACTTTACCAGTAACGATCACGAACAGCTGATTTTGCGCAGCATGACATTTAACGATGAAGCCATTCCCTCAGGCAATGGCATAGCTGCGCAGGCACTTTTTCGGCTGGGACTGCTCAGCGGCAATGGCGTCTACCTGGCATCATCAGAAAACTGCATTAAAACAGCCTACGCCCATTTACAGACGCATGCACTCAACCATTGCAGCCTGCTAAATGCACTTGAAGACTTAATCAATAAACCGGTGACTATTATTTTGCGCGGTGAACCGCAACAATTGAAAGAATGGCAAGCCAGTACCCACAAAGGTTATGCACCCGCCTTAATGTGTTTCGCCATAGACAGTAGCACCACACCACCGGATACCTTAGCTCACAAACAGTGTAAGGGTGACATCTGCGCCTACATCTGCGAAGGCATGCAATGCCTGCCCGTAATTACGGACAAACAGGCATTTGATAACTACATAAACGGGCATACTTATTATGAAAATAACCAGCCACTATGAGCAGCTTGAAAGCTATACCACAAAAGACAAATCCATCATAAGGGAACTGATGCACCCGGCGGTGCAAGGCAATCGGCAACAGAGCCTGGCCGAGGCCATAGTAGCCATCGACCAGGAAACAGCCCTGCACAAGCACATAACCAGTGAAGAACTTTATTTTTTAACCCAGGGAGAAGGCCTCATGAGCCTCGGTGATGAATGCTTTGTCGTGCAAGAAGGCGACACCATATGCATTCCCGCAGGGACCCCACACAAGATCAGGAACACCGGGAAAAACGAACTTAAAATTCTCTGCTGCAGCGCCCCGGCATACGCCCATGATGACACGGTACTACTCTAACAGCAGCAGTGATTTTTTCGGCATAAAAAAACCCGCCTCAGCGGGTTTTTTAACATATATAAAACAGCAATTAATGCACAGCCACTGCCTGCACAGACCCCACTGTTCGGACCCATGGACTGGTTGGCAGACCCTGAACCGAGGCCAGTGATGCGTCCGCCTCAGCCTTTGTCTGATAAACGCCGGTCAATAAAATAAACCAGGTTTTACCATTAAGACTGGTTTGCGCAGTCCACTGGTCAGACAGGTTATTTGCCCTGGCAAAACTCTGCAGATTTTCCATAGAACTTGATGCGCATACCTGGACCGTAAAGTAAGTTGCAGGCTGGGAGAGGAGATCACCACCCACCACCATGCCTGCAGGCTGTTGTACAGGTGTCATTTCAGGCTCTACCGGCACTTCAGGCTCCGCTGGCATTTCTGCAGCATCTGCCATAGCGGGTGATGCCTCTGACATTTCAGCCGTCTCGGTCATGGTCATGCCTTCCGCAGCCATTTCACCCTGCTCTACATTCATATCGGGCTCAACAACTTCGGTTGTTACACCATCCATTTGTTCAGTTTCCTGAACTTCTTTAGATGCCTGGTTATCCCATGGTGAATTTTTCTGAGACCAGGGTGAAGGCGTGCTCGAACAGGCCGCAAGACCGACTAAGGTACTTAGCGCGAGTGCCAGTTGTAATTTTTTATTGATCTTGGCCAAGGTTATCCCCTTTTACATTTTTTATCTGGCGCCAGTTTATCGCATTAAATCCACATCCAAAAGCAAATTATCTGCTTTTACTGCGCTATTCCGCGGTTTTTAACTAAAAAACAGGTGTACTAGCCTGGACATAAATAAATAATACTAAAACCACATGTTCTGTCAGTTCTCAAATTCATAGACTCAACTAGAATGGGTAGTGATCTATAATTATTTACAGGATAAAAAAATGTCTGAACCTATCTGCCCCCAGAAAAAACCTTATGTCGTAGAACTGGAACCAGGCACCTACTGGTGGTGCTCCTGCGGCCAGTCAAAAAACCAGCCTTTCTGTGATGGCTCACACAAGGGCACTGAGTTTTCACCTGTTGCGCTAGAGATCACCGAGAAAAAGAAATACGGACTATGCGGCTGTAAGCTTTCAAAAAACCAGCCGATGTGTGATGGCAGCCATAAAGAAATAGACTGATCGAACCAGGCTGGGCCAGCGGCTTCTAAAACCTGCTGGCCCAGATTAATCCACTACTGCATGAGCTTCTGTACGGAACCGAGCTTACGAATCCAGGGCGAAGTACTTAAGGTACCAGCCACTTCGGCCAAACCTGCTTTTGCCGATGAGAGATCGGGATATACATCCAGTAACAAAACATGCCATGTCACACCATCTCGCTGCGTAGGCACCACATACCGGATCGACAACTGGTTCTGCTCTGCAAATTTATAGACACGATCGATATCCTTCGAGGCAATCACCTGGACCGTGTAATAATCTGCCGGCATGCTCATTATATCTGTCTCAACGTCTGACATTGCCATGGGTGCAGACTCTGGCGCCAAAGTTTCAGGCTCGGCCATGGGCTGCATTTCAACAACCTCCAGGGGAGGCTCTTCTTCTGCTATGGCCATATCTGTAGCCGGCTCAGTTGCCGCAGTTGTATCTTCGGCTCCCTGGGTACGCCTTTGCTCCCACACTGATTTCTGGCTCCAGGCCGATGGCTCACTGGCACAGGCTGCCAGCATCATCAGCGCACCTAACAGGGCCAGTGCTGCAAAAAATTGTCTATTAATTATTGTTTTCAAAACTGCATCCTCGTCATAGTTCTTCTCAACCGAGTGTAGCCGATTAAACGCCACACTTAAAGTAACACTTTAACTATATAGGCTAATCCGGGAAAAATATCGAGTTTTTTCAGCGCCCTTTCTACAGAGAGTCATTTTTCACCCCCCCTTTTTCAATAGCAGCCTGCTTCCAGATCAAAAATACTGAAGGTATAACCACCAGCGTCAGCAAAGTAGCGCTCAACATTCCCCCAACCATTGGGGCCGCAATACGCCGCATAACCTCCGAACCGGTACCCGAACCCAGCATAATGGGCAGTAAACCAGCAACAATGGCGGCTACGGTCATCATAATGGGCCGGACACGGAGCAGCGCCCCCTCCGTTACCGCCGAACGCAGCTCATGGATAGTGACCGACCTGTTTTCAGCCGTGGCACGGTCAAGGTAGACCTGTAGTGCCTGATTTAGATAGACCAGCATCACCACACCGATCTCCACTGCAACACCGGCCAGGGCGATGAAGCCCACGCCCACCGCAACCGACATGTTGTAATCCAGCAAATACAGTAGCCAGAAGCCACCGATCAGCGCCATGGGCAGGGTCCCCATGATAATGAAAACCTCACTGAATTTTCGAAAGTTGAGATAGAGGAGTAGCACGATAATCGCCAGCGTTACCGGCACCACGGTACTCAATCGCTCTTTTGCACGCACCATGTATTCATATTGGCCTGACCAGCTAATGGAGTAACCGGCGGGCAGCTGTACCTGCTCCTGCACGACACGACGCGCCTCATCGACATAGGACCCCAGATCACGCCCCTTGATATCGACAAAGGTCCAGCCATTAGGGCGCGCATTTTCACTTTTTATCATCGCCGGACCCGCCTCAATACGAATGTCCGCCACTTCCGATAGTGCAATATGCGCACCAGAGGGGGTCACTATCGGAAGCTGCTTCAGCTCCTCCAGTGAATCACGAATATCTCTAGGGTAACGCAGGTTGACCGGATAACGCTCAAGCCCTTCTACGGTATGGGTAATCGTCATACCACCAACGGCGGTGCTGATCACTTCCTGCACATCCGCTACATTTAGACCGAATCGCGATGCCGTTAAACGGTCAATATCCACCGTCACATAACGACCACCGGCGACGCGCTCAGAATAGGCCGAGACTGTACCCGGCACTTTTCGAATAACGTCTTCAATCTGTTGACCAATTTCCTGGATCACCCCCAGATCCGCACCCGCCACCTTGATACCCACGGGGGTTTTTATACCGGTAGCCAGCATATCTATTCGGGTTTTTATTGGCATCACCCAGGCGTTGGTCAGGCCTGGAATCTGCACCATGTCATCCAGTTCTTTTTTCAATTTTTCCAGCGTCATACCCTCACGCCATTCACTGCGTGGCTTGAACTGGATCGTGGTTTCGATCATGGTTAAAGGCGCCGGATCAGTCGCTGTTTCGGCGCGCCCCACTTTACCAAAGACACGTTTAACTTCCGGCAGCGAACTGATTAGCTTATCCGTTTGCTGTAACAACTCCTGCGCCTTGCCGATAGAGACACCCGGGAATGTCGTGGGCATATACATCAGGTCACCCTCATCGAGATCCGGCATAAACTCCGATCCAATTTGTGACGCGGGCCAGAAACCAATAAGCACTAAAAACACCGCCACACCCAGCACACGTTTTGGCGCCTTCAATACATAATCGATAAATGGCCTATATGCTGCAATCAACAGCCTGTTTACCGGGTTTTTATGCTCGGGTGTAATCTGGCCGCGAATAAAATAACCCATTAATACCGGCACCAGTGTAATGGACAAACCGGCTGCGGCGGCCATGGCAAAGGTCTTGGTATAGGCCAGTGGCGCAAACAAGCGACCTTCCTGTGCCTCCAGGGTAAACACCGGCAGGAAACTCAGGGTGATAATTAATAGCGAGAAAAATAACGGCGGCCCTACCTCAGCAGATGCCTTCATCACTATTTGCCAGCGGTTTTCATCAGTCAAAGGTTCACGCTCAATATGCTTATGAACATTTTCAATCATCACAATGGCGGCATCCACCATCGCCCCAATAGCAATAGCAATACCCCCCAGGGACATGATATTGGCGTTAATCCCCTGCTGGTGCATGATGATAAACGCAATGAGTATGCCCACCGGCAGGGATAAAATCACAACCAGTGATGAACGCATATGAAACAGGAACACGGCGCAAACCAGGGCTACGACAAGGAACTCTTCGACCAGTTTGCCAGCCAGGTTATCAACCGCACGATTAATTAAAGACGAGCGATCATAGGTCTCGATTAACTCAACGCCTTCAGGCAGGCCTACCTTTAACGACGCCAGCTTCTGTTTCACCTTACTGATGACGGCCAGTGCATTTTCACCCCAACGCATCACGACTATCCCACCCACGACTTCACCTTCACCATCCAGCTCGGCAATGCCGCGACGCAGCTGTGGACCGAGTCGAACATCGGCGACATCTTTTAGCAAAATAGGTGTGCCTGCTTTATTCATCCCCAGCGGGATATTTTCTATATCAGACTTGCCGCTTAAATAGCCGGTAACACGCACCATATATTCTGCTTCAGCCATTTCGATTACTGAACCACCCACCTCCTGGTTGGCGCGTTTAATGGCCTGGCGAATCTTGCCCAGGGGCAGCCCATAGGCGCGCAGGCGATCGGGATTAACAACCAGCTGATATTGTTTAACCATGCCACCGACTGTGGCGACTTCAGAAACACCCTCGACTGTTTGCAATTCAAATTTTAAAAACCACTCCTGTAGTGAACGCAGTTGTGACAGGTCATAATTGCCTGACCTATCAACCAGCGCATATTCATAAACCCAGCCTACACCGGTTGCATCCGGCCCAAGCTCGGGTCTTGCCTGTGATGGCAAACGGCTCGCGACCTGGCTCAGGTATTCGAGCACTCGCGCACGTGCCCAGTACAAATCAGTACCGTCTTCGAATATGACATACACATAGGAATCACCAAAAAATGAATAACCGCGAACATTAACCGCCTTGGGCACCGACAGCATCGCCGTCGTTAGAGGATAGGTGACCTGGTCCTCTACTACGCGTGGCGCCTGACCCGGGTAAGATGTCTTTATAATGACCTGCACATCGGACAAATCCGGGATCGCATCCAGTGGCGTTTGTTTAATGGAATAAATTCCCCAGACCGTGAGCAACACGGTTAACAATAAAACAAGGAAGCGATTATTAATCGACCACAATATAATTTTCTGAATCATTATTATCTTCCTTTTACTTAGGGCTGCATACGCATCAGGCTGGCCTTGAGACTGGCCTCTGAATCAATCAGGAACTGGCCGGATGCAACAACTTTATCGCCCTCGGCCAGGCCTTCAATAATTTCAACCCAGTCACCTGATTCTATCCCTGCCACTACTTTCCTGGGTGCAAAGCGACCCTCTCCAAGATCAAGGATGACACGCTGTTCCTGGCCAGTCCGGATCAATGCTTCACGTGACAACATCAACACGTCCTTTTTCGCGCCACCATAAATACTGACATGGGCAAACATATTGGGCTTGAGCTCCTCATTCGGGTTCTCAAACTGCAGGCGCACTTTCAGTGTTCGCGTCCTGGGATCCAGTGAAGGATAAATATATTCCACCTTTCCCTCCCATTGCTTACCCGGCAAATAACTCAGGCTCACATCCACCGACTGCCCCAGCGCAACCCAGTCCGCCTGGTTCTCAAACACCTCAGCCAGTATCCATACAGTTGATAAATCGGCCAGCCGCATCACCTCCATTGCAGGCTTAACATACATGCCTTCGCGAACATTAAGCTTTGCTACGACACCATCCTGCTGCGCATAGACCGAGACGGTTTGCGAAACTTTTTTACTGGTTTCAATTCGAGCAATCTGTTGCGGTGAAATACCCAGTGATAACAAACGATCCTTTGATGCCTCTAACAGTCGTCGATTACGACTGGCAAGCGCCTGTGCGTATTCTTCCATGGCATTCACCAGTGTTGGTGAATACACATTAAACAGACGATCACCTTTTTTAATACGTTCACCTTCAGAGCGAACATTCAGGCTTTCAATCCAGCCATCCGTGCGCAGGTGAATATGGCTTACTTTTGATTCATCGTAATCCACGCTCGCTACAGTATCAATGCGCCGCCAGAAAGGTCCTCGTTTAACACTTGTTATCCTGACACCCATATTATTGACAATTGCTGGAGATATCCTGACCACTGGCCCATCCTCACCAGCGCCATCTTCACCATCTTCATACACCGGCACCAGGTCCATACCCATGGGCGACTTGCCCGGTTCATCGCGCCGATAATTGGCATCCATCGGTGCCACCCAGTAAAGAATTTTCTTTTCTTTTGCGGGCGCATCCTGCTTGACCTCAACAAGTGACATACCGCATATAGGACAACTACCTTCTTCCTTACGCACAATCTGCGGATGCATCGGGCAAACATAATTTTTATCCAGGTGTTTTTCTGCATGTTCAAGCGCGGTTTCCTGCCCTGGCACGGGATTAAAACGATCAGCAAAAAACCAGCCTGTTACACCGACAAGAACGATTACAACTGTCAGAATTATTTTATTTTTCATCTCATTCATCCCCTACAAAAAAACGAATACTTGCGTGTGACATGGCTTTCTCGACGCTTAACTTAAGACGCTGCAATTGCGCCTTGAGCTCGGCACTACGCGCCCCGGTCAAGGCAAAGAAATTAACCACACCCGACTGGTAACCATTTAATGCTGCTCTCGCATTTTGTCTGGCCTGCGGCAACACCTTGTGATCATATAAATATAAACGTGTTGCCAGTTTTTCAGATCGAGCATAGGCCTGGCCAAGCTTCGCCTTTAACTGTAAATATAAATCCTGTTGTTCATAATGACTGGCCTGCAACTGTTTTTTTGTTGCTGATAATTCACGATCCTGTGATTGCCCGGTAAACACAGGCAAATCAAGGCTCACCATAGCACTAAAAAAATCGGCACGATCACTACCATCCATATTCAATCCATCCCGCTTACCGTAGGTCAGGTCAAAACCCCATTGCGGCTTATACTTCTGTTTTGCTAATGCAACCTGCTGTTCGCTCACGGTAATATTCGCCCCTTTTTTCAACAGGCCCGGATGCTGCTCCAGCTGCTGGTTAAGTTGCTCTAGATTATGTTTTATGGATAAGCCAAACTGATTACCATCTGGTTTTAATGGGAGGCCGGCCTGATCAGCACCAACCCACTGAGCAAGACCAACACGCGCTTCTTTTACCTTTGTAGACATCTGCTGCAACTGGTCGTCGAGTAGAGACAATTCTAGCTCGGCCTGCAAAACGTCCTGCTGCTGTTTGCGCCCCGCCGCATATAATGACTGGCTGACATCAAGCTGCTCCCTGAATAACTGTCGATTCTTTTTAATAATATTTTCCGACTGTTCCTGCAGGTAGACATTGAGCCATGCCTTTCTTACCTGCAACCTGACTTCCCGCTGGCGCAACATCTCATCCGCCCGCTTCAGGCCCGCCCTGGCATACATTAAGTGCGCCTTATGATCGAGACTATTACCCCTGGGCAGCATCTGGCTATAACCCAGGATAATCTGCGTCATCGGCTCCTGATCCAGTTCATAACTGTCTGTAGGCAATGACAGCACACCCAGCTTTATACGTGGATCGGGCCACTGCTGACTGGCAATAACATGCTCATCAAAAGCCTGTGCATGCTGCTGAAAACTTTTGCTCAATGGGTCGGCATCCAGCGCCAGCCGCTCTGCCATCGACAGGGTTAAGCCACCGGCCACAGCCAGCATTGGCTGCATAAGTACAACAAAAAATATAAATCTAAGATTATTTAAGGGCTTCATGACCCATTTCCTCTGTTCAGAATAATGCGTAACACACAAATAGTCAGCCTCTAGCCTAATGGATAGAAACTACAAAAACAGGGATGGGCTTAAATTAAAAGTATGCCGCTTAAGGACAGGGGCGGGGGGCTATAGCTACGGGAATAAATATCTTCTAATGTGAAATAACTCAGGTCATGCTGTGGTGTTATATCCATTGAAACTGGCAGCTTATATGCGACTTGGAAATCCATTTTAAGCAAATGGGCAGCATAGACACCATCCATTGACTCATTATCCAGGGAGACAACCGACTCACAAACAACCGGCGGACAATGACATTTCATTGAATCCATTTGCACCATAGTATCACGGGATTGCATCATCCCCGCATGTACAGGCGCTTGAAAAGCCAGATTTAACCAGGCAAAAACAAATGAAACCAGTAGCAGGCGACTGATTCGTTTTATTTGATTTTGACTGTAATTAGCAAATCGCATAAAGGCCCTGTGCGAAGATTCAATAGATAATGCTCAGACAGTATAAAGCAACTCTGGTTCAAAAAAAATGACTTAATTACTTGTTTTTCATCACCATTGACTATAATCAAAATACCCTATTTTTTATAATAAAATCGTATACAGGAACCTGCTCACCTATCTATATTTAGCCGGCAGACCTGTTATGAGCTGAAGATTTACAGTGCACAGCCAGTAACTTTACCATCCAGAAGATATAGAGGCCCAGTAACAAGACCATGCAAAACACCTCCTCCAATAATACATTCGAGATACTGGCAGACCGCAAACAGGCGATTATTGACGCTTATCCGACCCTGGCAGCTATTACCGACAGTATCTGGGTTGAGATCATCAATCGTTCACACCTGCTCGAGATTCCGGAACAGACCGAAATCTTTAGTACTAGCACCGCCTGCGGCAATTTCATTCTAATGTTTGATGGGCGGGTGAGAGTTTATCAAACGGCGCTAGATGGCAGGGAGATCACCCTGTATCGCATTGAACCCGGTGGTATGTGCGCCCTTAGCCTCAACAGCATGCTCCAGGATCAGCCATTTAATGCCATAGCCGTTACCGAAACACCCATACGCGCCCTTTCCATGCCTGAAGCAGATTTCACGCGGCTAATGAACAACTCTGAAGTATTTCGCAATCATGTTGTCACCACCCTGACCAGTCGCCTCTGTGAATCTATGTGCCTGATTCAGACTACAGCATTCGATAACCTCAATATGCGACTGGCCTGCATGCTGGGCAGCCTGTTTGAACGTAACAAGACTAACACCCTGAAAATAACCCACCAGGAACTGGCCCATGAGCTGGGTACCACGCGTGAAGTCATCAGCCGAATTCTAAAGCAATTTGAAAAGCAGGAGTGCATCAAACTATCCCGCGGCTCAATCGATATTGCCTCGCCCGAAGGTCTGGAATGGTTTTCACAGGAACATAACAAGCCACTGAAATAATGACCGACTCAGTGAAACAATACACTATTGATTGATAATGAAACTATGCTGATTAATTATCGACAAGGGTAATACCACTGGTATCCGGCGGTGGTGGTAGTTTTTCTTCCTTATGCACACCCAGATCACTACCGACCGGTGCCATATCCATGCCATTGGTATCAATCTGGGCCGGTGGTGCCTCGTGAATATTTTCCTGCATGGCACTCCCCACGGGTGCCAGTGACGTGGCAAGTTCAGCAATTTCATCAGCCGTTATATGCAGTGGCACCGTGTTCGGGGCCGGCGGAATATCACCCTCATGAACAACCGCAGGCACCGGCCGTGCAACGAGTGGCTCCGTAACCTGTGACTCCACGGCCACATCCACGGCCAGGTCTTTCACTTCACAAATAGCACCTGCATTTTTTAATGCCAGCTGGTATTTAGTTGCCATCTCTTCGCTAATATTCTTTTTAATTACAACACGCTTACCGGAGAATAAATGTTCCAGTTTGGCCGCATCCGCTTTGAATATCCTGGCAACATTAGCTTTAACCTGCTCAGGGTCAGTTCCATCCAGCATTTCACCACTAAAAGCCACTTCAAATGTATCTTCACCCATAGCGAAACCTTTTTACAGATTGGTAATTAAGACAGGCAGGAATAATGAATTCACTCTATAATTTAGTTTAAAAGCATTATCAACTCAAGCAGGTAAGCAGTGCATCTGCCCGTTACTACATACTAATATAGATGATCTTATAAAAAATAAAAGCTGACATCATGCATAAAATCAATTTTACAGCACGTATTACACCCAGGGGACGCCTCGACATCCTGTCACAACTCGAAGTCAATAAACTGGTCCTGGCCAGTGAAGACGGTGGATGTTATGACATATATCGACGCTGCTCACTGGCTGTTCTTAATGTTGGTAGCATTGTCGATGACACAAAGGAGGTGCTCGAGCAGTTCAAGGACTTTCAAATCCATGTTATCCAGCAAGAGCGTGGCATCAAACTTGAAGTTGAAAATGCGCCTGCTAGTGCCTTTGTCGATGGCGAAATGATTCGAGGTATACAGGAACACCTTTTTGCCGTACTGCGTGATATTGTTTACGTGCGTAATGAAATCGAAAACCCAAATAAATTCAACCTGGATCAAAGTCAGGAAATCACTAATGCGGTTTTTCACATTTTACGCAATGCCAATATCCTTAAACCCGACAAAGACCCCAACCTGATTGTCTGCTGGGGTGGACACTCTATTAGCCGGGAAGAGTATGACTACACCAAGGAAGTTGGGCACGAAATGGGACTGCGCGGCCTCAATATCTGTACAGGCTGTGGCCCCGGCGCGATGAAGGGCCCCATGAAGGGTGCAACCATTGGCCACAATAAACAACGTATTTATAACGGCCGTTACATCGGCATGACCGAACCTGGCATTATTGCAGCCGAATCGCCTAATCCTATTGTTAACGACCTGGTTATTATGCCGGATATCGAAAAACGCC
>JAOUMO010000192.1 GCA_029881425.1 Gammaproteobacteria bacterium | reverse complement strand
CAATGAAGCCAGCAACAAAGTTCTTTTCAGTAGCGACACAAAAAAAATACCGCCAAATAGTGATATTAACGAGCTGAAAAAAGATTACCTGTTAACAGGTAAGTCATTCTTTGACTACGGCGCATCTGACCTGAGACTACAATTTGCCTCTTTTATTTCAAAAAGTGACGCTACAAAAATCACTGACCACATCCTGAGCATAAACAATTATCAGAGGATGATCCTGGTCATTATCATGCTATTAACTTTTTCGATCATCATGCTTGCCTTCACTAAACGTCTTACTGCCCTACGCCAGAACGTCATCAACTATTCTACTAACGAACTGGGATCCTGCACTGAAGACCTGATCCAGGGCGATGAATTAACCATACTTGAAAAACAGTTCGAGAAACTTGTTGGTGAAATCAAAACGTCTCAACAACAGCTACAGAGATCACAACGCATGGATGCCATGGGTCAATTGACCGGCGGTGTTGCCCATGACTTCAACAACATACTGGCCGCTATTCTTGGCTTTTCACAACTGGCCCAAAAAAAATACGGCAAGACGCCCGGACTTGAAAAACTCGATGACTATTTACTTGAAATCATAATTGCCGGCGAACGAGGACGGGACCTGGTAAGCGCCATGCTAACCTATTGCAGGGGCGAGGTGGGCGATGAAAAAACTTTTAGTATCGCCGATGAAATCAACACCGCAATCAGCATGCTAAGGCCAACAACACCAACATCGATTAACATTAGCACCAACATTGGACCTGATAACGAAGACATCAGCATAAAAGCCGATCCAGTAAGATTCAGCCAGGTCATCATAAACATGATTATCAATGCACGCGATGAAATGGAAAATGAAATAGGGCTAATCAATATTACGATAAAGCCATCCAGTTTCATTAGTGGGCATTGCGCATCCTGCAACAGCGAATTTAGTGGCAATTACATAGAGCTCTGCATTAGCGATACAGGGAAAGGCATAGACCCCGAAATTATTACACGTATTTTTGAACCTTTTTATACCACCAAAAAAACGGGGCAAGGCACAGGCATGGGGCTATCGATACTGCATGGTTTTATCCATGCCAGTGGCGGCCATATTTCAGTCGATTCCAAGCCAGGTAGTGGCAGTCGATTTAAGCTGCTATTACCGCAAGTAGCCCAGGAAATAGCCGCAGCACCAGACCATGAAAGCCATGATCAAAGCCACACCAGTACCAGGCCTGCCCGTTTACTTATTATTGACGATGAAACAGCAATAACCAAGCTACTGCATGAAGTCTTTGAGCAACACAATTATGCAGTCACCAGTTTTAACGAACCTAACGAAGCACTGGCATACTTTAAACGAGATCCCGACAACTTTGATCTTGTCATAACGGACCAGAGCATGCCCAACCTCACGGGTAAAGAGCTTGTACTGGAAGCACTCAAAACCAGGCCAGGGATCCCCATAATTATGTGCTCCGGTTATAGCGCCATGATTAATGAAGCATCGGCCTTAGAACTGGGCATTAGTATGTACATGGAAAAACCACTACAAATAGATAAGCTTTTAGACGCTGTAGCCCAGCTAATTAACAAACAGAAAGACTAAACAACTAACCGATTAGCCGCATCCAGCGCCGCTATTTTATAGGCCTCTGCCAGGGTCGGATAATTAAATACATTTTCAATAAAGAAATCCAGGTCGCCACCGAGCGCCAGCACGGCCTGGCCAATATGTACCAGTTCAGTGGCATCTTCACCCAGCACATGCACACCCAGCAGTTTCCTGTCTTCAATACTAAAAATCAATTTCAACATACCTTCCTGCAAACCCTTGATGTGACCACGCGCTGTCTCTTTGAGGCGCGCTATACCCACTTCATAGGGCACCTTGTCACGGGTTAGTTCTTCCTCTGTCTTACCGACCATACTCATTTCAGGCACCGCATAAACACCAAAGGGAAATAACTCGGGGCGCGTATGTAGCGACAGGCCAAAGGCATGGCGTGCGGCAAGCCGCCCCTGCTCCATTGATGTAGACGCGAGACTTGGGAAGCCTATGAGATCACCCGCCGCATAAATATTAGGCACTGCCGTCTGATAAAACTCGTTAACTTTTACGCGGTGAGATTTATCGGCCTCGAGCCCTGCATTCTCTAAATTCAGGGAGGATGTACAGCCCATACGACCTGCTGCAAACATCACCAGGTCCGCACGAAACTTCTTGCCACTTTCCAGTGTGATAACCGCCTGCTCATCTGCATCTTTGACGACACTGGCGACACTCTCACCAAAACGAATCACAGTACCGCGATCACGCATTAGATGTGTTAACTCGTCGATAATCTCACGATCCATAAAACCCAGCATGGCATCACGGCCATCGACCAGATTCACCTTGATATCCAGCGCGCCAAAAATGGATGCATACTCAACACCAATAACACCAGCACCGATAACGGCCATACTATGGGGGATTTTTTTCAGTAAAAGAACGTCATCGCTATCGATGATGGTTTCGCCATCAAACTCAACATTGGCCGGGCGCATTGGTCGCGTACCCGTGGCCAGCAACACAAACTCCCCCCGTAACTGGCTATCTTTTCCATCACAGCCCTGGACCTGTATGGTATGCGCATCCACGAAGGATGCGGACCCTTTAATAATCACCACGCCATTACGACGTAGCTGGTGGGCCATGACTTCCGTTTCCTGGTTAATCGTAATCGCCACACGCTGCAGCAAATCAGCCATGGTTAATTCATCTTTTAGACGGTAGGCCTTGCCGTACAAGCCGCGCTGGTCGTAACCGGATAAATACATCACCGCTTCACGCAGGGTCTTACTCGGGATGGTACCGGTATGTACGGCAACCCCGCCGATATCACGACCGCGTTCAATAATAGCTACCCGTTTATGGATTTTTGCTGCCTGGATCGCAGCCTTCTGGCCGGCAGGACCACTGCCAATAACAATTAAATCGTAATCATATGATGCGTTCATGAGTTATCCGTACACGCCTGTTTTTATTTTATGAGTGTAGGAGATGAACAGGGATATGTCGCAAGTATACGGGGATAAAGCCTAAGTCCGGCTCCAGCTACCCGACTTGCCCCCTGACTTTTCCAGGAGACCAATATTTTCCATGTGCATGCCCCGATCCACCGCCTTACACATATCGTAAATCGTCAGCAAACTAATCTGTACGGCGGTTAAGGCCTCCATTTCGACGCCAGTGACACCACTGCATTCCACCGTAGCACGGCAATAGACACCGGGCATGCCGTCATCTGTACTCAATTCTATATCCACGTGCGTCAGCGCAATGGGGTGACACAGCGGTACCAGCTCGGCAGTTTTTTTCGCTGCCATAATACCGGCTACCCGTGCTATTCCCAGCACATCACCTTTTTTATGATCGCCCTGTTTGATTAATGCCAATGTCTCTGGCAGCATAAATATGCGACCCTCGGCAGTGGCAGAACGAGAGGTGACGTCTTTCTGGCCGACATCGACCATATGCGCTTCACCGGATGCGTTAAAATGGGTTAACTTGTCACTCATGGGTGATACCTTTATTGTTATCAGGCAATAGACTACCAAAAGGCTTCGGGAATATCGAATGACAATCACGGTTAAATTTTTTGCCAGCCTGCGCGAGCAGGTAGGCATAGCGGAAACCACGCTGGAGGCGACAGGCCCACTCAGTGTCAGCGCGGTATGGCAAGGGGCCACATCGGGACAGCCTATGCCCAGCAATACCCTGTCGGCGATCAACATGGACTATGTATCTGCTGATGAACTGGCCAACGATGGTGATGAGGTCGCCTTTTTCCCGCCGGTCACCGGGGGCTGAAATGGCGATATCGATACGCGAACAGGCCTTTGATCCCTGGTCAGAAATCCAGGCCTATCAAAAACAGCATATAGCCAGGGGCAAATACGGCGCCACCGCCAGCTTTATTGGTACCATGCGCGATTTTAATGAAGGGGATGAGGTACAGGGGATGACGCTGGAACATTACCCGGGCATGACCGATAGCTACCTGGAGAAAATCTGTGCCGAAGCGACAAAGCGCTGGGATATTATGGACTGCCTGATTATCCACCGGGTCGGCGAAC
>JAOUMO010000036.1 GCA_029881425.1 Gammaproteobacteria bacterium | reverse complement strand
CGTGGTATCCAGGTGGCTGAGGATGGTATTCACTGCGGGGTCGGTCATGTCATCTGCCGGTACATACACCGCCTGTACTGAGGTAATATTGCCCTGCCGGGTGGACAGGATACGGTCCTGCATTTCGGCTACTTCGGTGGTTAGGGTGGGCTGGTAGCCGACAATAGCGGGCATTCGGCCCAGCAGGCTGGAGACTTCACTGCCGGCCTGGACAAAGCGAAATACATTGTCCATCACGAACAGCACTTCTTTCTGCAGGGTATCGCGCAGGTACTCGGCGTAGGTGAGGGCGGCAAGACCCACCCGGAAGCGCACCCCCGGTGACTCATCCATCTGGCCGAAAAGCATGAGTGTCTGTGGCAGTACGCCGGCCTTTTTCAGTTCATGCCATAACTCATGCCCCTCCCTGATACGTTCGCCGACACCGGCAAAGACCGATACCCCTTGATGCAGGGTGGCGACGGCATGCATGAATTCCATAATCAACACGGTTTTGCCCACGCCAGCGCCACCAAACAGGCCGGTCTTGCCGCCCTTCACAAACGGGCAGAGTAGATCGATTACCTTGATGCCGGTTTCCAGTACATCACTCATGCCCACGGCTTCACTCAAGCTGACCGGCTGGCCATGGATATGACGGAAATCCTGTTGAGGTAATGGCTGGCCACCATCCAGGGGCTCACCAAAAATATTCAGTAAGCGACCCAGGCAGCCGGGCGAAACGGGTACCTGTACCGGTGCGCCCGTATCATAGATGGGCATGCCACGCCTGAGTCCCGAGGAGGTATGCAGGGTGATGGCGCGAACATGGCGCTCATCCAGGTGCTGATGCACTTCAAACAGGTAGCTTTCATGATCAATCGAGGCGCTCAGTGCCTGGCGTATGGGTGGCAGGCGATTGCAGGCAATGATCACCACGGGGCCATGAACCCCCACGATATTACCGATATAGTCGTGCTGGATATCTGTTATGACTGATTCATTAACCATAGGACGTCCTGATCGTTAACTGAATCCTTGCGGGATTTTGAGCATGAGATGTCACTCACTTTATAAGTCTAAATCAAATGGGTTAAAAAAAAATGGCTAGAGGCAGGCAAACAGTTGATCCATATAAAACAATGTTGATTTAGTGCCCGTAGTCAGTTTATCGGTAGGGCCGGAAATTTTGATCCAGTAAGAGGTTTTTGCAGGTGAAAAGTAAATCAGCCGTATTAATGCTCCCCTGCTGTTCATATCGCTTCGTTCATTTTCGTTAAAATCAAATCCACATCATCTATATCTTCTTGAAAAAAAAAGAAAAATAACAGGGTTTAAATGCACGAATTTGAACGAATAAAAGCTTGGATTTGTTGCTATTCAATTGTTAGTTTCGATCACAGCAATCTGTTATGAACACCGGTATTGCCGCCTGGATAAGCAATCAACAGCCAGGAAAAGGTCGTTGTGCTTGCAGGCGATTTTGGCTGAAGGCCGGGTGTAAATGACATATCGAGCTAAACAAAATGTTGAACGCGGGAGATGTAAATGAAACAAGAAATCAAATTAGAAAAATCAACAGCGACTCTAGCCCAGTGGGTCAAAAAAGCGGCATGTGGTGGCGTGTTATTAGGCCTGGGTTTAAGCCTGGGTGCCACGTCAGTCATGGCGAGTGGTCACGGTAAGGGCGAAGGCTTTAAACCGTTTACACCGGTGAGCCGTATTGCACAGATGAACGTGGTTCGGGTTAAGGGGGACATTGATTATGCGGCCAGCTATGCCAAGGCCCGTGCCGCATCCATTGCCCTGGCTACCTATGTCGCCCGATTGAAAGAGGCCGATATGCTGGGTAGCGACGTGATTGCCGGTATAGACTGGAAGCTGGGGGGCACTAGCGAGTCATGTATATCCACCCTTAACTGTACGGATGATGAAATTAACCATGCGGTACTGGCGATTCCATCACCTGATCCTATCGATCCAAACGATGCAGCCTACCTGGCGGACGGTACAGTAACCAAGGCCAATACCAAGAAGGCCAATGTCCTTGATTTCTGTAATAAAAAATATGCAAGTCTGGCTATGGGCGTAGATCCCATTATCGGCAATGCGGCTGATGGCACGGCTAAATATGTGGTTAATGGCTATTCACATGCGCCGGCATTACCCTGTGAAGTCTCTATCTGGCTCGATGATGATAAAATCTATGTCGACATGCTGGATCCCTCTGCAATCTTTACCCTGTTCTTCAGCGATGTGTTGTTCAGTGAAGAAATGCAGGACCAGGATTTTGCCGCTGCACTGAATGCCATGCCGCCACAGGTAAAAGATGAAATCAAGGCGATTATCTATGCCGCACTGTCCGAGTTTGACCCGGAGATAAAGCTGCTGGATAAGAAAATTGGTCCCGTCTATGACAGCATGGACGACATTATCGAGGTGGTGGATTCCAGTACCTATGATTCACCCTATCTCCATATGAGTTATACCAAGCAGGATGGTGGTGTGTTTACAGAGGCCGAATCAAAGGCTGTAGCACAGGCAATCATTAATACACTGAGTAAGGAAGCGGAAGGTGAGGTGCCCGGTGTGCATCCTACCGTTATCAATGAAGCAGGCGATACACTGGATAGCATCCTGAGCCCTAAATCAAGCTGGCGATCAGCACGCCTGGAGCCTATATCCATCCCGGGTAAAAATCACATCATCGAGGCCTGTTCACCCAAATATGCCAAGATGGCAATGGGCACGGGGCTTTCACATGTCAATGCTTTACCCTGTGAAATTACGGTGAAGATTATTGGTGGCGGTAGCAAGCTGGTAGTGAGTTATCTGGATCCCGACTTTATGCTGAAATCGCTGTTTGCTGATATCTCCGATGAAGAGAAAGCACAGTTTGGTGCCATCCCGGCCATTATCATGGCGGATCTTCAGGCTATCGTTAAGGCGGCACTCGAGGTTAATTCGGGTATCGCGATGAATCCGGGTGTCCGAATCCGTTATGACATGCTGCCCTAATTGGCACTGAGCTAACTTTTTCCCGGTTATCTGCAGCAGTCAGCCCACAGGGGACGTGGGGTGGCAATAGGGAGGTGCTGCCGATAACTGGGCGTTATTATTAAATAATCCTATCCAAATAGATAAGCATGTATGAATAAATACGTATTTTACTTAATCCTCATCAGCCTGTCCCTGTGTGGCCTGCGGGCGCAGGCGGTGGATTACCAGTTAGATGATCTCAATGGCAAGCGGCAATCACTAGAGCAGTATCGTGGTCAGTGGGTGGTGGTGAACTTCTGGGCAAGCTGGTGTAGCACCTGTATTAAGGAGATACCTGATCTGGTAGACCTGCATCAGCAGGGCGGTGAGTCGGGTATTGTCGTGATCGGGGTCAATTATGAAGACATTAGTACAGCAAGGCTGAAAAAGTTTGTGAGCGATCTTGCCATTCCCTATCCCATTTGGCGGAGTGAGCTGGTGCCTATAACCCCACTGGGGCGGGTGCCTGCACTACCGACTACCTATATTATTAATCCGGAAGGTCATCCGGTGGCGGGTGAGGTGGGTATCGTCAGTCGCCAGCAGATCGAGGCATATATCCTGAGTAAAAAACCGGATATCAGGCTGAGCGGCTCGGTGGAGGATATTTAACCCGGGTGTTTGTGTGTATGCAGTGACCCTTGAAATTGCTAGAATTAGCCCCATCTTGCCCTGGAGCAAATAATTTTGAGGTGCCTTATGGATGTTTTAGAACGAATTGACGAGCAGGTTAAAAAAAATCCTGTAATGATTTTTATGAAGGGCACACCCCAGTTTCCTTCCTGTGGTTTCTCCAGTCGTACGGCTGAGGCACTGAAGCAGTGTGGCCACGAGTTTGGTTATTGCAATGTACTGGCGGATGCGGAAATTTTTGAAAACCTGCCCCGCTATGCTGACTGGCCAACCTTTCCACAGGTCTATATCAATGGTGAGCTGATTGGCGGCTGTGATATTACACTGGAAATGTTTGAAAAGGGTGAGTTGCAGAAAATGATTGCCGAGGCGGTAGCGGGTAAGGCCTAGGTCGTTTTTTTTCAAGTATAGATATAAAAAAACCACAGCCAGAGGCTGTGGTTTTTTTTATTTACAGGCCTGAAAATCAGTAAGATATACAGTTTCGGCCATTGTTTTTTGATTCATACAGTTTTTCATCCGCACACTTGATCAGGTTTTGCACCGAGGGCTGTTCGCCTTCTCCACGGTAAAAGCAGACACCAATAGAGGCGGTAACGGCCAGGTCGCCGACCGATGTCTTGAAGGGGCGTGAGTTAATGCTGCTTAGTAGCCTGTCCAGGGTGGCAGGCTTGAAGTTTTCTGCGCGGGTATAGTGCATGATGACGCCGAACTCTTCACCGCCCATGCGTGCCACCAGGTCGGTGGGGCGTACGGTACGTCGAACCCTGCGCGTAAAGCCCACCAGTACCTCATCACCCACGTCATGGCCATGGGTGTCATTAATCTTCTTAAAGTGGTCGATATCGATCATCACGAAGCAGACGCCACCGTGACGTGCAGAGGCATCCAGTAAATGGTATTCCAGCTGGCGGGTTAACAGGCGTCGATTACCCACGCCCGTGAGCGGGTCCGTGAGCGCCATTTCTTCCAGGTGCTTCACCGCGTCTTCCAGCTGGTGAGAGGTCTCCAGCAGGTCATTCTGCAATGAGGCAATACGTGCTGCAGCATTCACACGTGCGGCCAGTTCGCGGGGGTTGGGGGGTTTGCTGATATAGTCATCAATACCCCGGTCAAATGCCTTCACCAGGGGTTCTATGCCTTCCTGCGCCGTAAACAGGATCACCGCGGTATAGACGCCCAGTTCCTCATCGCGATGGCGAATACAATCGGTGAGTTCGAGTCCATCCATTTCTGGCATAACCCAGTCGGCTAGTACCACATCGGCATGGATATCTTCCATCATTTGCAACGCCTGTGCAGCACTGGATGCGACGCGGATATTGCGGAAACCTGCTTTTTTCAGTGCTGCCTGGACAACAACACGGCTAAATTGCATATCATCGACGATGATTATTGATACATCTTTATTCGACATAATTAGTCTTGTACAACCCCGGGATTAATTTGAATTTTTGATCCGTGCGTATTGCCTGTACACTGATTCCATTAAGTTTTTTCTTCTAAGTCTTATTATGATACAAAATTTACACAATATATGTGGAAATTGTAAATTTTTCCTATTTTATCCTAATTATCGATGTTTGCCGACCAGATCAGGCCGTTACTTTTACGCCAGCGGTTTACAATATTGCAAAAAAGTTCAGCGGTTTTAAAGGTGTCATAGGCTGCAGAGTGGGCGTGTTCATTGTCCCATTCAATACCCGCTGCCTGTACCGCTCGAGACAGTACAGTCTGGCCATAGGCAAGGCCCGCCAGGGATACGGTATCGAATGTGCTGAAGGGATGAAAGGGGTTGCGAGAAAGATTGCAGCGTTCTGCTGCGGCATTAATAAAGCTCAGGTCCATCATGGTGTTATGACCCACCATGATGGCCCGTTTACAGTTATTTTTTTTCAGTGAGGCACGAATCATCCTGAAAATATCGGCCAGCGCGGGCTGTTCGGCCTCGGCCATGCGAAACGGGTGGTAGGGATCTATGCCATTAACCGCCATCGACTCGGGCGCCATATTGGAGCCTTCAAAGGGTATAATATGTTTGGACATCTGCTCGTCGATACTGATTATACCGTTGTCATCCAGTTTGAGCGTGACCGCCGCTACTTCAAGCAGGGCATCTTTTTTTGCATTAAAGCCGCCCGTCTCGACATCAATTACAACAGGCATGAAACCCCTGAATCGACGGGACATGGGTGAGGGCTTGGTTTCAGAAATATTCATTCGAGTGATGTATTTATACTAAATATGGGATATATATCCGCTATGAGAATTATAAAACAGTGTATTTCACTGATTTTGTTTACTGTGTGCATATTCAACGCGCAGGCAGAAACAGGCAGACAATCACCCATTCTACACCCCAAAGGCCTGTTGTGGAAAATTGAAAAGCCCGGAATGGTACCCAGCCATCTTTATGGCACCATGCATGTGGGTGATCCACGCGTGGTTAATCTGGCCGCGCCTGTCGAGCAGGTCTTCGTGAAGGCCGATCATTTTGTCATGGAGATGCTGCTCAACTTCCGTGCGGTAGGCGTTATTACCAGTGGAAGCTTTTTTAATGATGGCCGTACACTTGCGTCCGTGATGCAGCCCGAACAGTACCAGCAGTTGCTGCAGATATTTAAACAGCAGTTATTTTTACCGGAGAAGGCGATTAATAATATGCGGCCCTGGGCGGTGCTCATGGCGTTGATGGTGCCGGGACAGCCTCAGGTTGAAACAGACTCGGCGGTTGATATGGTGTTGTACCGTCGTGCTGCGCTACGCAAGATCCCGCTGATGGGCCTGGAATCCCCCGAAGAACAACTGGCCGTATTTGAAAGCCTGAGTATCGAGGAACAGGTGTGGATGCTAAATAAGTCAGTGCAGGAATACGGTCGCTATGGGTCACAGATGACGTCGATGTTAGAGGCCTACCTGGATCGTGACCTGGCCGCCCTGGCCGAACTACAGGAGCAGTTCAGTTATGAGGAGTCCGATATTGACGACAAGTTCATGTATGAGTTGATCGATAAACGTAATACCAGGATGGTGCAGCGTATGCAGCCTGTTCTACAGCAGGGCAATGCCTTTATTGCTATTGGTGCCCTGCATCTACCCGGTGAAAAGGGTGTATTGCATTTACTTGAACAGCAGGGCTATAGCGTGAGTCCGGTTTATTAGCTATCGACTAGCTGCCAGCTTTCTTCTTCACCAGCATGGAAGGGGATGATTTTCTCATCAAGAAATGGATAGTTTTCAGGAACCGTCCAGGTTTTCTTCTGTAAGCTGATCTTGTCGCTATTCCTCTCCATTCCGTAGAAGTCCGCGCCATAAAAACTGGCAAAACCTTCCAGTTTATCCAGCGCATTGTTTTCATCGAAGGCACGTGCATAGAGCTCTATGGCCAGCGGTGCCGAGAAAATACCGGCACAACCACAGGCCGATTCTTTTCTGTTTTGTGCATGGGGCGCGCTGTCTGTGCCGAGAAAGAATTTTGTATTTCCCGAGGTTGCAGCAGCCACCAGGGCCAGTCTATGTTGCTCACGTTTTAACACGGGCAGGCAGTAATAGTGTGGACGTATGCCGCCTTTAAAAATGGCATTGCGATTGTAGAGCAGGTGTTGCGGTGTGATCGTCGCTGCAATATTGTTCGGGGATTGCATCACGAAATCAACCGCGTCCTTTGTCGTGATGTGTTCGAACACAATTTTTAGTTCAGGAAAGTCTTTCGTTAGTTGCGACAATACCCGGTCAATAAATATTTTTTCGCGATCAAAAACATCGACATCGGCATCAACGACTTCGCCGTGTACCAGCAGGGGCAGACCATGGGTTTGCATGGCTTCGAGTGCGGCATAACAGTTTTTAATATCGGTTACGCCGGCATCAGAGTTCGTGGTGGCACCCGCAGGATAAAGTTTAACCGCATGGATATAGGGTGACTGGCTGGCAAGAAGAATCTCTTCAGCGCTCGTATTATTCGTCAGGTAGAGTGTCATCAGGGGTATGAATCCCGTATCTCCGGGTAGTGCCTGCAGGATGCGCTGGCGATATGCCAGAGCCTGTTCCGTGCTGATTATGGGGGGTACCAGGTTGGGCATAATAATCGCGCGGCCAAAACAGCGGGCGGTGTGTGGCACTATATCTTTGAGCGCATCGCCATCACGCACGTGCAGGTGCCAGTCGTCGGGTCGTGTGATACTGAGTTTCATACCGGGTTATTTCTAATTTGGAGAGAAAGGCTATATTATCCTAAAACTCCTAATAACGTAAAACAGACTATGTCCGAGTTATTTAAGCGCTTTTCTAATATTTGTTTACTCAGTGGTGGTCCGCAGGATTTGCCCTGCTCCTATTTTCTATTTCGTGTACTGCTTATTGCCTACCTGTTAAGCAGTATGGCCGGCTGGAGCACCGAACTGGAGATTGCCCAGGCACTGCTTGCGGCTATGGTGGATGGCTTTATCGTGCTGGTATATGTTTATGCGGTATTGCAGGGCTTTACAAAGTCGGCACGTTTTTTACAGACGGCCAGTGCGATACTGGCGGTGGGAATTTTATTCCAGTTGCTGGAGCTGCCCCTGTTATTTTTCCTGGTAGATCAGGGCCAGCATGCGGTACCGATGGAAGTTTCATTATTACTGTTGGCGCTCTATAGCTGGAATCTGGCAATATACGCGCACATACTGCGGCAGGCCCTGGAAACAACAACACTGGTTTCGTTCGTATTGACCATTTGCTATGTCTTCATTGCGATGACGACGTATCAGCTTATTTTTCCTGATTTGGGAGCCTGATTTTTGCATATTCATATTCTTGGTATTTGTGGCACATTCATGGGCGGGGTTGCGGTGCTTGCCCGGCAGGCCGGGCATAAGGTGACCGGTTCTGATGCCAATGTCTATCCGCCCATGAGCACCCAGCTGGAGGCGCAGGGGATCACGCTGATGCAGGGCTATGAGGCGAGTCACTTACAACGGCAGCCCGACCAGGTGGTGGTGGGTAACGTCATGTCGCGGGGTAATCCGGCGATTGAATATGTGCTGAACAAGGGGCTGCCCTATAACTCAGGGCCACAGTGGCTGGCTGAAAATGTATTGAAAGATCGCTGGGTGCTGGCCGTTGCTGGCACCCATGGCAAAACCACGACCAGCAGTATACTGGCCTGGATACTCGACTACGCCGGGCTTAATCCCGGCTTCCTGATCGGTGGCGTTCCCGCCAATTTTGGTATTTCGGCACGCCTGGGTGAGGGCCCGTTTTTTGTGGTCGAGGCCGACGAGTACGATACGGCATTTTTTGATAAGCGTTCTAAATTTGTCCATTACCATCCGCGTACATTAATCCTGAATAATCTTGAATTTGATCATGCGGACATTTTTGATGATCTCGATGCAATTAAGCGCCAGTTTCATCACTTGATACGCACCGTGCCCGGTGAGGGTTTAATTGTTACCAATGCGACAGAAGACAACCTGGTGGATGTGCTGGCACAGGGTTGCTGGACCGATACTGAAAGCTTTGGCGATGAGGGTCGGGCCGACTGGTTGATTGATAAGGTATCAGCCGATGGCCGTTGTTTTGATGTGAGTTTGCAGGGTGAACGACAGGGACAGGTGCAGGGGCATCTACTGGGGCGGCATAATCGTATGAACGCACTGGCGGCGATTATTGCAGCACGTCATGTGGGTGTGCCCGTTGAGCAGTCTATCGAGGCGCTAAAACACTTCAAGGGTGTAAAGCGGCGCATGGAGGTGCGCGGTGAAGTGAAAGGCATCACCGTGTATGATGATTTTGCGCATCACCCGACGGCGATCATCGAAACCCTGCAGGGCCTGAGGGCGGCCGTGGGCACGGCAAAAATCTGGGCCATACTGGAACCCCGATCCAATACCATGCGCATGGGTGTGCATAAACAGCAGTTATCCGATTCGCTCAGGGCGGCGGATGAAGTCATACTCTATCAGCCAGAGGGCCTGGACTGGGATATGCAGCCTATCATTGACCAGCTGGGCGAGCACGCCCAGCTCTGTCACCGGCTGGATGATATCGTGCAGCGTTTACAGCAACAGGCCCAGGCCGGTGACCAGGTGCTGGTGATGAGTAACGGTGCCTTTGGTGGTCTCCACCAGTTGCTATTAGATGCATTGAAATAGCTGGATGTGCCACTAGCATAAGGCTAAAAATAGCCTGTTTTGGTCATGGCGTACCGGATTTAACTTAAGTATCCTGGAAAAAAATTATGGCTATCGATAAAAAAACAATTGTGCTGGCACTCACCGGTGCCTCGGGCGTGCAATACGGTGTACGCCTACTGGATTATTTATTAGCCGATGGCCATCGCGTTTACCTACTGGTGACAAAGGCGGCACAGGTCGTGATCACTATGGAGACCGATCTCAACTGGCCGGCCAGTAGCCAGGCTCTGCAGGACCTGTTGTGTAAGCAGTACCAGGTTAGCGATAAACAGTTATCGGTTTGCGGTGAAATGGAATGGGGTTCACCCATCGCCAGTGGGGCCTCTTCGGTCGATGCTATGGTAGTTTGTCCCTGTTCCATGGGGAGCCTGTCATCCATTGCTATAGGTGCCAGTGCCAATCTTATGGAACGTGCAGCGGATGTTATTTTAAAAGAGCGTAAAAAATTGATCCTGGTGCCGAGGGAAACGCCCTTTTCAGATATCCACCTGGAGAACATGCTGAAACTATCACGCATGGATGCAGTCATCATGGCGGCCAATCCCGGGTTTTATAATAAGCCCAGCAGCGTTGACGATATTGTTGATTTTTTAGTTGCGCGTATACTGGATCACCTGGGTATAGCGAATAATTTGCAGCCCAAATGGGGGGAGTAGGCAATATTTTTTGCCAAAGAGAGGCTTCCAGCCTGTATTTATATGTTTTATTTCAGGCCGAAAACCACCAGGGAAGCGTTTAATTCACTACTTCCATTTCATAAACATGAAGCTGGAGTAGTAAGATTTCAAATATAAAAAGCCGGCTTATAAATAAGCCGGCTTTTTTTTAAGAATCTTGTTCGACGCTTACATCTTCTGCTTGTAGGCCCTTCTGACCCTCAATCAGATTAAATTCAACCTTCTGGCCATCCTTTAAGGTCCTAAAACCTTCACCACGAATCGCGCGGAAGTGAACAAATACATCATCACCTGCTTCATGCTCGATGAATCCATACCCCTTTGAATTATTGAACCATTTTACGGTTCCATTCGTACGTTGTTCAGACATTCACATCTACCTTTTATTATCATTTCAAGTACAGACATCCGTTACTGTACAAGATACTTCTTATTTACGAGGCAATGGCAACATCCTCTGCCTGTAGCCCCTTTTCCCCTTTGGTTACATCGAACTCGACTCTCTGGCCTTCGATCAGTGTTCTATGACCCTGGCCTCGAATTGAGCGGAAGTGGACAAAGACATCATCACCATTATCGCGGGTGATGAAACCAAAGCCCTTGTTCGTATTAAACCACTTAACAGTGCCAGATTCACGTAAATTATGAGAATTTTCCTGAATTCTGGGATTATTTCCTGTTTTTTGTACCGATCCATTAGTGGAGACTAATGCAGCAAGCTTTGCTGTGATAAAAAATAGTGCTGCCAGTGTTGCCAGGCCCATTGTGGATGATATGTCGATAGTTTTAAGAATTTGCACTGAAATGCCCGTGGCAACGATAGAAATTATAGCGGTGGTAATGAAATTACGAATTACAGCTGTACTCATCTTGATATATTCTCACTTGATATTGTTTAAAAAATGAATAAAAAACCAACCATGAAAAAATTAGGGTAATTATTGGTGTTAAATAACGGATATGAAATTATTCATAAAGTATTTAGTGTTCAATCCGCCAAGTATAGGTTAAAGATTATAATAGGTACTCGGTATTTTCTTCCAGCATTAAGTTTTTTGACTATTATTCACCTGCTTCTCTTCGGCAATTCTTTTCAGCAGTTCTTCGACACTGGTTTCACTGGGCATTTGTAAGTGGAATCCCTGGGTTTTCAAATTATCCATTATTTTTACCGGATCCTCGCGGGCCAGTTTCTTGTCGGCCGTTAATTCGAGTTCCATGGCGAATTCAGTGATGCCGATATTTTTTAGCAGTTCTTCCGGTAGTGATTCAAAAGCATCTTTTTCACTGAGATAAAGGTACATATCTGCTTTTGCCGAACAGCGATAGATATAACAGGTACAGCTCATGTTAAAGATTCCCCAGGACTTTTTCGGCGGCAGCTATGGTTGCTAACAGGTCATCGTTACTGTGTGCGGCACTGACAAAGCCTGCTTCATAGGCAGAGGGTGCCAGGTAGATGCCTTCGTCTAACATGCCATGGAAGAATTTCTGGAAACGCTCGATGTTGCATTGAGTTACCTGTTCAAAGGTACTGACCTGGTCGGTGTCAGTGAAAAACAGGCCAAACATGCCACCTACTGTATTTGAAGTCATGGGTATACCCTGTTTTTTTGCACTGGCCAGGATGCCATCGACCAGCAGTTTGACCTTGCTGGAGAGATCTTCGAAGAAGTTATCGGCAGAAATCAGTTCCAGTGTCTTGAGGCCAGCAGCCATGGCAACCGGGTTGCCCGATAATGTACCGGCCTGGTATACGGGGCCAGTGGGTGCAATATGCTGCATGATGTCACGGCGGCCACCAAAGGCGCCAACGGGCATACCGCCACCAATGACCTTGCCCAGTGTTGTCAGGTCGGGCTTGATGCCATAAACGGATTGTGCGCCGCCGAGTGCGGTACGAAAGCCGGTCATGACTTCATCGAAAATCAGTACGCTGCCGTGCTCATCACAGATCTCACGCAGGCCTTCCAGGAAGCCGGGAACCGGTGGGATACAGTTCATGTTGCCCGCTACAGGCTCGACGATAATACAGGCGATTTTGTCGCCCTGTTGTTTGAAGGTGTCGCGTACCTGGTCCAGGTCATTGTAGGTCAGTGTCAGGGTGTGTTCAGCCAGCGCCGCAGGGACGCCCGGTGAGCTGGGTACGCCCAGTGTCAGTGCGCCGGAACCCGCCTTGACCAGCAGTGAGTCGGAGTGACCATGGTAGCAGCCTTCGAATTTGACAATCGTGTCACGACCGGTGAAACCCCGGGCGAGGCGAATAGCGCTCATGGTTGCCTCGGTGCCGGAGCTGACCATACGAACCATTTCTATAGAGGGCATGATGGCGCAGATTTTTTCAGCCATCTCGGTTTCAATCACCGTCGGTGCACCGAAACTCAGGCCCCTGGCGGCCGTTTCCTGGACCACGCGGATGACATCGGCATGGGCATGGCCAAGGATCATTGGGCCCCATGAGCCAACGTAATCGATATAGCGCTTGCCATCCGTATCCCATATATAGGCGCCAGAGGCCTTATCAATAAACACGGGGTCGCCGCCGACACCCTTGAATGCGCGTACTGGCGAGTTCACGCCACCGGGGATAAAATGCTGTGCTTGTTGAAATTGTTCTGACTGGCTCATGGTGTGTTCCCGGTTAATTGGCGAAAAAATGGTATTTTACAACAAATTAACGCGAACATCAGAATCAGATTAATCAAGGGAAATGCATAATGGCAAAAATAAAGCGTTGTGGCTGGGCGGGTGATGATCCGCTGTACCAGGCATACCATGACGAAGAATGGGGAATACCCAGTCATGATGATCGGCACCTGTTTGAAATGCTGATCCTCGAAGGGGCGCAGGCGGGTCTAAGCTGGATTACTATTTTGAAAAAGCGCGATAATTATCGTAGGGTCTTTGATGCCTTTGATGCGAAAAAAATAGCCCGTTATAGTGAAAAGAAAATAGAAAAATTAATGCAGGATACGGGCATAGTCCGTAATCGATTAAAAATAAATGCAGCCATAACGAATGCAAAATTGTTCCTGGAAATCCAGCAAGAGTACGGTAGTTTTGCAGATTATATCTGGCAGTTTGTAAACCACAGGCCAGTTAAAAACAAATGGAAAAAAATTAGTGAGATACCGGCGACTACCAGGGAGTCTGACGCCATGAGCAGGGATTTAAAAAAACGGGGTTTCAAATTTGTGGGCAGTACGATTTGTTATGCCTATATGCAGGCCGTGGGCATGGTGGATGATCATGTTGTCAGTTGCTTCTGTTATGGTAAGAAATTATAGAGGCCACATTTTCTGGGGTTTTAATAAAATTTAGCGGCGGTATTCGCGGGTATTTATGTAATGATGGCATGAAGAAAAACGCCCGCAGAAGCGGGCGTTTTGGAATTTTTGGTCATTTATTACTTATTAGCAGGTAGGTTTGTTGCACCCTTCTTCAGACATACATAGGGTGAAAATTACAACTACGAGTGCAATTACACTAATAATCCCTGCAATGGTTAACACGTCAATTGAAACCATCGTACCGCTCTCCATATAACAATATAAACGTATAACTATATTAGGATGTATTTCCAGATATAGCCAGTATATAAGTTAGAACCGGGTCACGAAATGGACAGGCGGTTATGACAAAGGTGGCAAAGGGGAGCAAAACGGGGTGGCTATCCTTCAAACGGGTATGTGTGACTATCGGCTGATTACCTAAAGTGAGTCAGGTTATCGCTGTTCCAGACAAAGGCCGGTGACCACGAGTCATCGGCGTCTAGATCAGTCCTGACGCTGCTCAAATAGAGAGGCAAATTCCTGTGCGGCCTGTTCTACCCGTGGGTTATTAAATATGTCGCTAATAACCGCCAGCATGTCGGCGCCTGATTGTATTAAGCTGTCTGCGTTATTTCGCGTAATGCCGCCAATCGCACATACGGGTAATGTGATTTCAAGTTTCGCCCTGTGTAGTAAATCCAGTTTGGCAGGTTGGGCATCAGGTTTTATAGTTGATGAAAAAAAACTGCCAAATGCAATATAGTCAGCCCCGTTTGCCTGTGCATCGAGTGCCAGCTGAAAATCATTGTAGCAAGAGACACCGATAATTTTGTCCCTGCCTAACTGCTCGCGTGCAGCAGCCAGCGTGGTGTCATGGCTGCCAATATGGACACCGTCAGCGTTTACCTTAGTCACAAGTTGAAGATCATCATTAATAATAAATAGTGATTTATATTTTTCACAGAGCCTTTTTATTTCACTCGCCTGTTTCAGGCGTTTATTATGGTCCTCGCTCTTATCCCGGTACTGGATAATGTTTGCGCCACCTTTAAGTGCCAGTTCAATGGTCTCCGGGAAATATTGTTCAGGTATTAATGTTGCATCGGTAATGGCATACAGGCCACGTAGTGATTTCATTATTTAATCCAGAAAAAACGATCAGGGATGAGCTGTCCCATCCCCAGTCTCTGGGCATTCAACAGGGTTTTATAGGTGTAATCCAGTGCACTATGTACAGCATTTGTCATGTCTTCACCCTGGGCAAGAAGGGCGGCAATACTGGCAGCGAGGGTACAGCCTGAACCATGGTACTCGCCTTCGAGTCGTTGATAATTAAAAGTTTTAAGCAGCCTGTTGTTGCCGAATAGTTTGTGGTGAATATCCGCTGTCCTGTCGTGGCTGCCTGTGAGCAGGACGTATTCCGCACCCATGTCGAGTAGTTCTATAGCGGCGGCATCCAGTGTGTCCGCTTCTCTCGCCAGCTGGTTTGCTTCCGGGATATTGGGTGTCACCAGTTTGCACAGGGGCAGGATCAGGGTTTTGATGGCATCGGTGAGTGATGATTTCATCAGGGCCGAGCCACCGCCTGCGCTCATCACCGGATCAAAGATAA
>JAOUMO010000035.1 GCA_029881425.1 Gammaproteobacteria bacterium | reverse complement strand
AAATGCCATGGCCGTGGATAAAATCGAAAAGGCCAGGGAAGTGACCGAAGACTACCAGTTCCAGCTCGAGCGCCTGAACAAACAACTCACCGAAAGCAGCCGCGAGCTGGAATACCTGTCGCTCTATGACAACCTGACCTCCCTGCCCAATCGTTCCTTATTCCGTGATCGCCTGTCCCAGCACATTACTGCCGCAGAACGGCATAATAAAAGCATCGGCCTGTTGCTCATTGACCTGAATAACTTCAAGGAGATCAATGAAACGATGGGGCATGATAAGGGCGATAGCCTGCTGAAAAAGATCACCCAGCGTTTTCTTGAGCAGATCAATACCAATGAGACCATTGCACGCCTGGGTGGCGATGAATTCGTACTGATCCTGCCAGATTGCGACCAGCAACAAACATTACAACGGGGCAATGACCTGCTGCAACTACTGGAAGCCCCTTTCAAAATCGATCATACAGAAATTGCAGTCAGTGCCAGTATCGGCGCCACCCTTTATCCTGAGCATGGTGAAGACATCGGCACCCTGCTGGGGCGAGCGGACCAGGCCATGTACATGGCCAAAGAAAACAAGCGTGGGATCAGCCTGTATAACCCGGCAGATGATCGCTCATCGCTGGGCCAGCTGACCATGACGGCCGACCTGAGGAAGGCCCTGGAGGAGCAACAGTTCGAGGTTCATTACCAGCCAAAACTGAATATGAAAACCATGCAGGTCGATTCGGTCGAGGCACTGGGGCGCTGGAGCAATCCACAAAGGGGCAGGATCCCACCCAATATCTTTATCCATGCCCTGGAACAGGCCGGCATGATAGATCGATACACCTACTGGCTAATTGAAACCGTACAGTCGCAAATTGCATTATGGCACGGCAAGGGCTTTCACCTTAAAATCGCGATCAATATTTCAACACAGACCCTGGTTAACCCGGACTTTATTACCTACCTGGAAGGCAACATAAATGACCCGGATATAGGTAACCACATCCTGTTTGAAATTACCGAAAATTTATTCCTGTCGGAATACGATAGACTATCTGATGTTTTACTGCGCATACGACAGCTGGGTATAAGCTTGTCTATTGATGACTTTGGTACCGGCTATTCATCCCTTAGCCGCCTGAAGAAACTACCGGTCAGTGAACTCAAGATCGACCAGTCTTTTGTCAGGGACATGAACAGTGATGCCGATGACGAAGCCATTGTCCGCTCCACCATCGACCTGGCACATAACCTGGGATTAACCGTGGTGGCCGAGGGTATAGAAACCGAAGCGGTCTTTAGACAACTGGTCGCCCTCGGTTGTGATGTAGCCCAGGGTTACCTTATCGGTAAACCCATGCCGGTTGATCTTTTCGATGACTATATCCAGCAACAACTCTACAAAAAAATTGGTTAAATTTTAAACATTAAAAAAATAAAAACGCAAATAAACGCAAATGCGCGCGAATAAAAAACAAGCGCTCTCGCATAATGCACCATAAACACACAAACCAGATATTGGCGTTTATTCGCGTCTATTCGCGTTTTCTTTTAAGAAATTCACTTCCGACTTCCGACTTCCGACTTCCGACTTCCGACTTCCGACTTCCGACTTCCGACTTCCGACTAACGACTAACGACTAACGACTAACGACTAACGACTAACGACTTATTTTAAACCTTACTTCGACTCACATTCACAATATTCGGTAACTGGGCGATCTTATCCATCACCCGACCCAGCTGTTGCAGGTCACTGATTTCTGCGGTGATGGTCATATCAGCCGTCTGTTCATTCTTATTCGACAGGGTATTCACGCCAATCACATCGACCTTGCCATCCGCCAGCACCTTGGTCACATCCCGTAACAGGCCCTGCCTGTCTATGGCCTCGATATGGATCGATACAGGGTAGGTTTTATCAATACCGGCACCCCATTCTGCTTCTATCAGGCGCCCGCGTTTATCGGCATCCAGGTTAATAATATTGGCACAATCCTGACGATGAACACTAACCCCCTGGCCACGCGTAATAAAACCGATAATCTCATCACCGGGTACCGGCTTACAGCAATTAGCAATCGAAGTTAATAAATTGGCCACTCCCCTGACGCTGACCTCATCATTACCCGCCTGCTTTTTCTTCGGTGCCGAGGGCCTGGCTTTGAGTGGTATCAGCTTTTCATCATGGGGTATAAACAGTTCATGTAATGCCGAGGCCACCTGCCCATTAGTGATATCACCACAGCCAATGGCCGCATAAAAAGCTTCCGTCGATTTTTGTTTAAAATGTTTTGCTAATTGCTGAACATCAACATGGTGCAAACCAATACGGTTCACTTCACGATCAAATGCGACACGGCCATCCAGTGCATTCTGCTCATAATCCTGGTGCTTGAACCAGCTTCTTACCTTGGCCCTGGCGCGACTGGTTTTAAGATAACCCAGATTAGAATTCATCCAGTCACGGCTGGGTTGCGGCTTATTGGTCGTTAATACATCAACCCGTTCGCCATTCTGCAGCTCATAGGTCAGGGGTACGATACGCCCGTTGACCTTGGCACCACGGCACCTGTGGCCTATCTCGGTGTGCACAATATAGGCAAAATCAAGCGGTGTTGCGCCCTGGGGTAAATCAATCACCGCACCCTTGGGCGTGAGCACAAAGACACGATCCGGGAACAGTGCGGTATGAAAACTATCGACCAGCTCTTCTTCATGGGTCTCATTGGGGTCAAGCAGCTTGCGTAACGATTCAATACCTTTTTCAAGGCGCCGATCACTTTCTGAACCTTCCTTGTAACGCCAGTGGGCCGCCACGCCATGTTCTGCAAACTCGTGCATCTCGCGCGTCCGGATCTGTATTTCCAGTGCCTTGCCCTCGGGCCCAAAAACTGCGGTATGCAGGGAGCGATAACCATTTTCCTTCGGGTTGGCAATGTAATCATCAAACTCTTTGGCAATATGGCGCCACCGACCATGTACCTGCCCCAGGGCCGTATAGCAATCGGCCACGGTCTCGACGGTGACACGCACCGCCCTGACATCGAACAGCTCGTCAAAGTCCTTCTGCTTGGCGGACATTTTTTTCCAGATGCTATAGATATGCTTGGGGCGGCCATAGACCTCGGCCTTGATACCGACATCCTCCAGCATCTGCCTGATGGTATTCACTGCATCCTTGATGTACTGCTCTCGCTCTTCACGTCGTTCTTCCAGCAATTTGGCAACACGTCGATAGGTGAGCGGCTCCAGGTAACGGAAAGATAAGTCCTCCAGCTCCCATTTAAGCTGGCCTATGCCGAGCCGGTTGGCCAGCGGCGTAAACACCTCCAGCGTCTCGCGGGCCACACACTCACGCATGGCCGGATCACCCGTTGCCAGCATCCGCAGGCGCTGTACCCGGTAGGCCAGTTTAATGAGTACGACACGAACATCCTCGACCATCGCCAGCAACATACGCCGTAGACGCTCCGCCTGTTCCGGGCCGGATGCCTGTTCCGTGTTTAATTCAAATTCGTGTATCCAGCGCAGGTTTTGCACCAGCTTCCTGATGTCATCACCAAACTCACTGGCGATCTTCTGCATAAACTCTTCAGTATTTAGACGCGCATCACTTAACAGCGTGACCAGCAAGGTGGTTTCATCGACACCCAGTTCAGCCAGTATCAGTGCAACCTCAAGGCTACAGGGCATGGTGGTCGGTTTATCCTGGACCGCCCAGATATATTCACAGGCACGCATCAGCGCGCTATCGGCAGCAAGGTCTTTTCCCGTCAGCTTGTGCACGTATTCATCCATCGAATAACGCTGCGCCATGCTCGCTTGTGGTCTGGTTTTTTCCATAGATATTGATCAGTTAGGCGATATCAGAGTATCCACTAGAATTGTACTCGCCTGCAACAGGGGCATTGTCAGGCATCACGGCAGGAGGGGGTATTGCAATGGCCATAGAGAATCATGCTGTGTTCGGTAATAGTAAACCCGTTATTGGCTGCAATCTGTTTCTGGCGGTTTTCAATTACGTCATCCATAAACTCCACCACCTTGCCACATTTGAGACACACCATATGATCATGATGTTCACCCTCGTTCAACTCAAATACGGCCTGCCCGCCTTCAAAGTGATGGCGGCTCACCAGCCCTGCCGCTTCAAACTGCGTCAGCACGCGATACACCGTCGCCAGGCCAATCTCTTCACCGGCATCGAGCAGCGCCTTGTAGATATCTTCAGCGCTCTGGTGTCTCAGCTTTGCCGCCTCCAGCAGGCCGAGAATCTTCATCCTCGGCAAGGTTACCTTGAGGCCGGCCTTTTTCAAATCAGCACTTTCCAAAACTAAACTCCTGCTGTATTTGCATGTCAGATAGGGTAATATTCCGCCACCTATTATACGCAATTACAGATACGTATCATTATCATATGCGAAAGAATCTCATTATTATTGGCCTGATCGCCATTTCCCCGCTATCCGCCTGTACCAGCATCCTGCCGGAGGCCCATAAAATTGAAATACAACAGGGCAACCGGGTAAAACCCGAGGATCTGGCCAAAATCAAACCGGGTATGACCCGCAAACAGGTGAAATTCGTGCTCGGCACCCCTCTGTTACAGGATAGCTTCCACGCCAATCGCTGGGACTACATCTACCACCTGAAACCGGGACGTGAACCACTGAAGCAATCGCATATTAGCCTGTTTTTTGATGGTGACACGTTGATACGCATTGATGACAGCCGTTACGCACCAGAAATGCAGCAGGATGAGGTGAAGCTGGAACAGACGGATGCTGCTGAGTAAGTCAGGTCTTTTGACTATTTGTATAAATGGGCGGAACTAGCCACGAGTAATTGTGGGATGATTTATAAAATCAAAAGAAATCGCAAATAAAAATGAATATTGATTGAGTATTTATATACTTTTGTCATCCTTCGACTTCGCTCAGGATGACAATGGAATGATCTATCTTGATTTGCGTGTATTCGCGTTTTCTTTTACACCGTACCGCCGTCCACAAAAGCCTGACCGCCAAACAAAAGCCGAGATTATTGCTACTGTAGATAGCGGAGACAGTAAAGTTAAGGGGCCTCAACCTCCGCATCACCACCGCCCTTTTTCATCCGCTTGCCCTCAGCCTCACGCTTACGCCGCACTTCTTTCGGATCAGCAATCAGTGGCCGATAAATTTCTACCCGGTCACCGGCTATCAACGCTGTATCCGGTTTGCTCAGTTTACCGAATATACCCATTTTACTTTTGGCCAGATCGATCTCGGGAAACTCTTCGAGTATGCCGGATGACTGGATCGCCTGCTCTGCCGTGATACCCACCGGGACCGACTGCTGCAAAATCAGCTGGCGCTCCGGTGTCGCATAGGCTACTTCTACCGTAATAGTTTCAGATTCGCTCACCGTACACCTCGATAGCTCGTTTACTAAATGCATCCACCATGGAATTGGCAATCTGGTTAAAGATGGTACCGGCAGCAAAGGCCATGATCTTGCTTTCAAATTCGAAATCCAGATCAAATGAAATCTTACTCGCCTGTTCGGTTTTCAGGGCATCGAAGCGCCAGAATCCTTCCAGGTGTTTAAAGGGGCCCTGCAACAGGTGCATCTCAATCATTTTATTTTTCTGCATGCGATTAATGGTGGTGAATGATTTATTCAGCGCACCCTTGGCAATGTCGATACTCGCCTTTACTTCATCATCCGTTTTGGATAACACCTCGGTAGCTCGGCACCAGGGTAAAAACTCGGGGTAAGCCTCGATGTCTTCGACCAGTTGATACATTTCTTCAACTGAGTAAGGCACCAGGGCATTTCGTGAAATCAATGGCACAACAACAACCTTATTTAAATACGCCTATGGCATTCAGGAACACGATCATCACCGCAACGGGGGCAACAACACGCACCAGCATCTGCCAGAGATTATAACCGCGCGGTGTCGTATGCAGCTCATCTTTGCTGGAATTTTCGTGCATTAACCAGCCGGCAAAGACGGCGATCAACAGGCCACCCAGTGGCAGCATAATATTCGCAGTAAGATAATCCAGTAAGTCAAAGAAGGTCATGCCAAACAGTTTATGGCCCGACCAGACATTAAATGACAATACCGTACCTATGCCCATCAGCCAGGTGGCAATACCCACCCACACCGAGGCATAGAGCCTGTTCATGCTACGGTTCTCTACCAGCCAGGCAACGACCGGCTCAATCAGTGAAATCGAAGAGGTCCAGGCCGCAAAAACCAGCAGGATAAAAAACAGGGTGCCGATCAAGATACCCGCATCCATCTGGCCAAAGGCAATGGGCAGGGTTTTGAAAATCAAACCAGGACCCGCTCCCGGCTCCAGGCCATTCGCAAATACGATCGGGAATATCGCCATACCTGCCATCAGGGCTACCAGTGTGTCGGCACCGGCAATAATCATCGAAGTTTTGGCTATCGAGGTATCTTTGGGTAGATAGGAACCGTACACCATAATGGCCCCCATACCCAGGCTCATGGTAAAGAAAGCATGCCCCATCGCAACCAGGACAGACCCCTGGGTGATCTTGCTAAAATCAGGGGAGAACAGGAAATTTAGGCCAACACTGAAGTAACCGGTGGTCATGGCATATAACACCAGGACCACGAGAATAAAAAACAGCATCGGCATCAAAAAGCGTACCGCTTTTTCCAGCCCATTTTGCACCCCACGGGCCACCACAATCATCGTCGCCACCATAAAAATGGTATGCCAGGCCAGCAGGCGCTCCGGGTCGGAGACCAGGCTGGTAAAAATACTATTAACCCCATCGGCGGTTGCGCCTTCAAACATACCACTGCCGGCACGGAAGACATAGGACAGCGCCCAACCGGCAATCACGCTGTAATAGGACAGGATCAGGAAACCCGCCACCATACCCATCCAGCCCAGCGCTGACCAGGCCGCTGGACGGCCCTCATCGGCCGCCAGGCTGGCCATGGTATTGATGGGGCTCTGGCGGCCACGACGCCCCAGCATAACCTCCGCCATCATGATCGGTACACCAATCACGGCGATACACAACAGGTACACCAGCACAAAGGCACCACCACCATTTTCACCAGTAATATAGGGGAATTTCCAGATATTACCCAGGCCGACAGCAGAACCTGTGGCTGCCAGGATAAAGGCCATTCGCCCGGACCACTGGCCATGGATAGATGTACGATGTTCAGATGCCATGAGCTCCCCTTTGTCTTTATTTGGGCTACATTTTGGGCAAAAAAGCCGCATTACTCAAGCTAAACACTTTAAAGATTCTAATGCAAAGGTGCAAAGTCATAGAAAAAGCACTCACCTTTCATAAAAACCAAAATACATGACTAACGACTAAGGGCTCATGACTGATGTATAATCAGCATCTTTAAACTCATGGTATATCCGCAAAAACTCTCATGGCAAAACAGAAGAAAACAAAAAAAGCACCGAGCAGCACCATCGCGCTGAACAAAAAGGCACGCCATGACTTTGCCATTGAAGACAAATTTGAAGCCGGCATCGTGTTACAGGGCTGGGAAGTGAAAAGCCTGCGTGAAAGCCGTGTGCAGATCACCGACACCTACGTGATGGTAAAAAACGGTGAAATCTGGTGGGTAGCGGGCCAGATCACCCCCCTGCTATCCGCCTCCACCCACATCCACCCGGAACCCCTGCGCAGCCGCAAGCTATTACTCAATCGCCGCGAAATCGACAAACTGGTCGGTGCGGTTGAGCGTAAGGGCTACACCATCGTGCCGCTAGCACTTTACTGGAGCAAGGGTCGCGCCAAGCTGGAAATTGGCCTCGCCAAGGGTAAGAAAGACTACGATAAACGCGCCGATGAAAAGGACCGTGACTGGAACCGGGATAAGCAACGCATTTTAAAACACAGCCACTAGGCTAGTGGCTTTTCATAACATGGAACTGGCTAAAGGCGGCCAAAAAACTTTTCGTGCAACTTCACCTGACATCCTAAAGTGGAAGGTTTACTTGGTGTAAAAGAAAACGCAAATTAATGCAAACAGCGCAAATACAAGCAAATATTAGATTAATACTTATGCGTACCTGTCATCCTTCGACTTCATTCAGTCGATCAATAAAACCATTAGTTTTAATTTGCGTTTTCTTTTGTTTTTAAATCCATAAAATTACCACTCCTGTATTACTCACCTGTCCAGATACAGCCATCACCCAGTCGCTTTAAACTTTCTTCATGTGCCGCCAGCTCATCAACACTGGCGCGAATAATATTGAGCGCCGGACGATTGGCATCAAGACGACGAATCGGGCTTACCGTCTGGGTATTGCCACTGGCATCGGCACCACCCAGTGCCAGTGCCTCCTGGCCGCCGGTCATACGCAGATAAACTTCGGCTAATAACTCGGCATCGAGCAAAGCGCCGTGTAATTCACGCCGTGCATTATTGACGTCATAACGCTTACACAGGGCATCCAGGTTATTCTTCTGGCCCGGGTGTTTCTGCCGTGCCATTACCAGTGTATCGGTAATCTGGCAATGGTCACTGGCGGCACCCCAGATCGGGTCCAGCATGGCCAGCTCGTGGTTGATGAAGCCGACATCGAAGGGGGCATTGTGAATGACCAGCTCCGCGCCATTGATAAAGGCCATGAAGTCCTCGACTATGTCCTTAAAACGAGGCTTATCGGCAAGGAACTCAGTACTGATACCGTGGACCTCGTAGGCCCCTTCATCAATATCACGATCAGGCTGGATGTACTGGTGATAGGTATTTTCAGTCAGGCGTCGATTAATGATTTCGACACAACCAATTTCGATGATACGATGTCCCTGGGAGGTCTCCAGGCCGGTGGTTTCTGTATCAAGAACAATCTGGCGCATGCTAACTCTTTATCTATGTCATTCCTGCGAAAGCAGGAATCTATAAAAACCTGAATTTGAGTCTACTGATCAGGCAATAATTTTACAACCAAAGACTCACAAATTCTGACTTCTGACTTCTGACTAACGACTAACAATTTTCACAACGCATCCACGCCGCGGTTCGCCAGCTCATCGGCCCGTTCATTACCATCGTGCCCCGAATGCCCCCTGACCCAGTGCCAGGTGACCTGATGACGGTTCCTGGCCAAATCCAGCCGCTGCCAGAGGTCGACATTCTTTACCGGCTTCCTGGCGGCGGTCTTCCAGCCTTTTTTCTTCCAGTTATCAATCCACTCGGTAATGCCCTGCATAACGTATTTTGAATCCGTGTATAAGTCGACCTGGCATTCACGGCTAAGGGATTCGAGACCCTGGATGGCGGCCATTAGCTCCATACGATTATTGGTGGTCTCAGCCTCACCGCCATACAGTTCCTTTTCATGACCCTTATATTTCATCAGCACGCCCCAGCCTCCTGGCCCGGGATTGCCTCGACAGGCACCATCGGTATATAAAGTTACAGTTTGAGATTGCTCAGGCATAAAGGCTCATCAGTTCAAAAAAATAGGGATTGTATGGTAATTTATCCGGCAGATGCCCGACAAATGCATTAAACTCAGTAAGATTGTACACTCTAGTAAGAATAAATCTAAATAAAAGTTGCTAAGCCATTGAATTCAATAAATTTAAGCCGACACAAACCTTATTTTACGCTACCACTGGCAGGTATTTTTTATCTCTTAACGGCCACCGGTTGTGCCCAGCTACAGACCACAGGCACTGAAGATAGCGATCAAATCAATATAAATGAAATCCAGCTGGCTGATCAGGACACCGAGGCAACCAGCGCAATTGAACAGCCCGTCGATATATTTGCGATTAGCCACGATGATTATTTAGAGCCGAGGGACAATATCTGGGATCGCGTCCGTGATGGCTTCCAGTTGATCGATGATGTTGATCACCCCCGCCTGCTGGCAGAGCTGAAATGGTTCAGTGAGCACGAGAGCTACCTGCAACGCGTCACCGAACGCGCCGAGCCCTTTTTACATTTTATCCTGAATGAAGCAGAGGCCCGTGGCATACCCACTGAACTGGCGCTACTACCGATCGTTGAAAGCGCCTTTCAGCCCTTTGCCTATTCTCACGGTCGTGCCGCCGGTATATGGCAGTTTATACCCTCCACCGGCAAGATCTATGGTCTCAAGCAGAACTGGTGGTATGACGGTCGCCGTGATATTTATGCCTCGACTCACGCAGCACTGAAATACCTGCAACAGCTGAACAAGGAATTTAAGGGTGACTGGTTACATGCCCTGGCCGCCTATAACTCGGGCTCGGGAACGGTACGCCGCGCCATTGCGAAAAACAAAAAACGCAATCGCCCCATCGATTTCTGGCACCTCAAACTGCCCAAGGAAACCCAGGCCTATGTCCCCAAACTACTGGCCCTGAAGCGACTGGTTGAAACACCGGAAGAATATGATATTTCCCTGCAATGCATTGAGGATATCCCCTATTTTGAACAGGTCGACACCGGCTCACAGATTGACCTGGCGATGGCCGCTGAGCTGGCAGGTATCGACCTTGAAACCCTGTATCATCTCAACCCTGGCTATAATCGCTGGGCGACGGACCCCTACGGCCCACACAAGTTACTCCTGCCGGTGGACCAGGTAGAAGAATTCAAGGAGAACCTTGCCCAGCTACCCGAATCAGAGCGCATCAAATGGAAGCGCCACAAGATCAAAAACGGCGAAACCCTGAGCCATATTGCCGACCGCTACGCGGTTTCTGTGACCAATCTAAAGCGTCTGAATAACTTACGTGGCAACAGCATACGTGCGGGCAAACACCTGGTCATCCCCGTTGCCAGCCGCAAACTATCCGATTACAACCTGACGGCCTACCAGCGTAAAAAGACGCTGCAGTCGATTCGCCGCACCGGCACCAAAGTTGTACATATCGTGCAGCAGGGTGACACCTTCTGGGACATCTCCCGTAAATACAAGGTCAAGGCCAAGAGCCTGGCACGCTGGAATGGCATGGCCATACGCGACACACTCAAGGCTGGTCAGAAACTGGTAATGTGGACCCGCAAGCCAGCATCACCGGCGACACGCAATGTTGCCAGTGTTGTCGGTGATACCATACGCACCATCTCTTACCGGGTGAGAAATGGTGACTCGCTGGCACGCATTGCGAGCCGCTTCAAGGTGGCGATTAGCGATTTACAGCGCTGGAACGTAATCAAGGGCAAGTACCTGCAACCGGGCCAGAAACTGAAGCTTTATATTGATATAACCAAACAAACGGGAGAAGGCTAAATCGGCAAATTTAGGCTAAAATGTTAAATATAAGAAGCTATTTTTAGTCTATCCCGTAACAAGGTCCATCGATGAGCAGACACGTTGATATTGCCACCCTGGCGCGCTACCAACCACTGAATGCATTAAATTCGGATAATCTTCAGGATATTCTCAAACAGGTAAAACTTGAACAGATTCCTGCGGGCCACATACTCTTCAAGAAAGGCGACAGGGATAATAAACAGTGTTTCCTGTTCGAGGGTGATATCGAACTGATTGGCGATGCCGGTGTACTGAAAACCCTGATTGCCGGCAGCCCCGATAGTTTTAATGCCATTGCACACGTGCTACCCCGCACCGTTACCGCCAAAGCCAAAACAGACTGTGTCGTTTTCAGGATCGACGGCAACCTGATTGATGTCATGCTGACCTGGGACCAGACCGGCAGCTACCAGGTCACCGAACTGGGTATCAACACCGGCAGCGGTGAAGATGACTGGATGAACCGTATCCTGCAGACCGAGGCCTTCCACCGTATTCCACCGGCCAATATCCAGGCCATTTTCATGCGTATGGAATCCGTACCCGTCAGGGCCGGGGACAAGATTATTAATCAGGGTGAGGACGGTGATTATTTTTATATCATCAAAAAAGGCCGCTGCCTGGTCACCCGCACTATGCCGGCCCAGCCCAAGGGCATTAAACTGGCCGAGCTGAAAGACGGCGATACCTTTGGTGAAGAGGCACTGATTTCGGAGAGCAAACGTAACGCCTCTGTCACCATGCTCACCTCAGGCATGTTGAGCCGGCTCTCCAAAACCGATTTTCTTGAACTGCTCAATGAACCCATGCTCAACTGGGTCGACTATACCCAGGCACAGGAACTGGTCAACGATGGCGCCATCTGGCTAGATGTCCGCCTGCCCGCAGAACACCTCGCCGATGCCATTGATTGCAGTGAGCACGTCCCACTGATTTTCCTGCGAATGAAGAGTGACAACCTGGATAGCCGTAAGGCCTATATCACCTATTGCGACACGGGCCGCCGCAGCTCTGCCGCCGCCTTCCTGCTAAATGAACGTGGTTTTACTACCTATGTACTCACCGGTGGCGTCGGTGCAGTGCCAATCGAGGCACGCGCCGGTAGCTCGGCCGCCTGAGTTAACCATTAAAAAAACTATCCGCAAATGAACGCAAGTACACGCTAATATTGAATTTGTACGCCTGTGCCTGTGGCGAACAGTACACGATTTTATTTTTTATTGGCGGACTAATGCTTTTCATTATTAAACCCCGGAATAGCTGCATGATCCACCTCGTCGATCTGTTCCGGCGGCAGGAATTCTTCTGCATATTTCAAATAGACTTTCTCGCGAACAAACACATCAAAAATATCCGGGTCAATATGCTGATCGAGTTTCATATTGCCCAGTATCTGCAGGCACTCACTTAACTTCTTACCTTCTTTGTAGGGCCGGTCCCTTGCCGTCAGGGCTTCAAAAATATCAGCTATACCCATCATACGTGCGGGCCATGACATTTGTTCCCGGATCAAACCCAGCGGGTAACCTGTACCATCCATGCGTTCATGGTGACCACCTGCATATTCAGGTACATTTTTCAGGTGCTGGGGGAAAGGCAATTCATTCAGCATTTTTATTGTAACCGCAATATGGTTATTAATAATCTGCCGCTCTTCATGTGTCAGCGTGCCTTTTTCAATAGTAATATTCTGTATTTCATCCTCAGATAACAAACGCGCATAAATGCCCTCGTGGTCATACCAGCGATGGTCCGCTATTTGCCTGACACGGAGCTGATCCTGTTCCGACATGGACTCGCCACCCACATTGGAAAAATTAATAAAATCCCTGTCATCATCCAGCTGGTTTATCCTGGCCGTATACTCGGGATCATCATCCCTGGTTACAGCTACACCACTTGCCTTTAATTGTCTTTCAAGCAATTCTATTTTTGCATCACGCTTTAAAACTTCAAAACGTGTATTAACTGTCTCGATTCGATCATAAATGGTTTCGAGTTTGGTCGACTTATCAATCACATATTCTGGTGTGGTTACCTTGCCACAGTCATGCAGCCAGCCTGCAATCATCAATTCATAACGATCACTCTCGACCATAGAAAAATCTTTTAACGGGCCTTTATCTACTGCATGGCAGGCCTCGGCAATCATCATGGTCAGTTCGGGTAAGCGTTTACAATGCCCTCCCGTATAAGGTGATTTTTCATCGACGGCTGTTGCGATAAGTTTTATAAAAGATTCGAACAGCGCCTTCTGTGCATCGATCAGCCGTTTATTGGTCAGGGCAACGGCCGCCTGCGAGGCGAGTGATTCAGTGAGTTTCTGGTCCTGCTCGGTAAATAGCTGAACGTCACCGGTCTCTTTACTAAGCGCATTAATTAACTGCAGTACCCCGATGATTTCACCCAGGTGATTTTTCATGGGGATGGTTAACAATGAACGGGTCCTGTAACCTGTTTGTGTATCAAATTTCCGCGTACCTGAAAAATCATAACCTTCGGCATGGTAGGCATCTGGAATATTAATTGTCTTGTCTTCAAGGACTGCAGAAGTAACGACCATGGATACATTTTTATGACCATCGACATACAGGGGCAAGGGCGGAAAACGAATGTCATGGCCACTGGTGCCACCCATAACAAGGCCTAATGAATCGGTAGATACTATTTCAAATACCAGTTCGTTATTATCATTCAGCGAATACAGCGAACCACCATCGGCATTGGTGAGCTGTTTTGCACCATTGAGTATCAACTCCAGTACACGCTGGTTATTTTTTTCCGATGATAGCGCTATACCAATTTCATTTAATAAGGATATTTTCGATAGCACCTGTTCCACTAAAAATCACCTGCTGAGGCTCTATGCATTATTTCAAGGATACGGTCTCTCACCTTGATAATTTCATCACGCAAGGCAGGTGGCAGGGGTTTTCCACCGTAGATAAGGAAATTCATATCGAGTGTATATAACCAGAGCTGTCCGCTTTTATCCTCCAGCAGGGTAATACGACAGGGCAGATAACTGGCAAAAGAATCATTATAATTCAGCATGCTTGCAGCCGTTAATGCATTACACAATAAATAAACCTTGGCATAGCGGAAGGGTGAGCCAGAGATCACTTCCACTTCGCGGTGTATATAAAGCTCACCCACCATTTTAATATTGAGCTCACTGGCAATCAGTTGAATGTAGTCATCCACTTCGGCTGCAGTCAGTCCCGGCTTTACTGGCTGCTTGATCAAAATCGACTCGATACCCGATTGGGATGCCAGCACACGCTGAAACATTTGCGTGTAGAGATCAGCCGCCTGCAGATCAAACTGGTTTACTGTTTGTACCAGGGGATACAATCGCAGCGCCAGTACAAACATAAGCACCAGGCAAGCGGCGCCAATCACCGATAATACATTTTTAATCATATCGTTTAGCTATGGATACCACCCAGGGTCAGGTCATAGGGTGCGAGTAAGCGTTCCAGTTCCTGGCGCGACAGGTCGGTCATTTCTTCGGCCACATCGATCACTGCACGGCCATCGGCATAGGCCGCCTTGGCAATTTTTGCACCCAGTTCATAACCAATTACCGGGTTCAGTGCCGTCACCAGGATCGGGTTACGCCCCAGTGCGCGGTTGATGTTGTCTTCATTCACGCTAAATCCGGCAATGGCCTTATCCGCCAGCATACGACTGCCATTGGCCAGTATCTCAATACTCTGCAACAGGTTATAGGCGACCACCGGCAGCATCACATTGAGCTGGAAGTTACCCGACTGGCCACCGAGGGTAATGGTGGCATCATTGCCAATCACCTGGGCACAGATCATCGCCATGGATTCCGGGATCACCGGGTTCACCTTGCCCGGCATAATACTGCTACCCGGCTGCAGTGCCGGCAGGGCAATCTCGCCAATCCCGGCCAGTGGCCCACTGTTCATCCAGCGTAGATCATTGGCAATTTTGGTGAGGCTCACCGCGACGGTCTTCAACTGGCCACTGAGCTCGACTGCGGCATCCTGTGAACTCAGGCCTTCAAATTTGTTGGGGTTGGATGAAAAGGACTCGCCGGTTTTATGTGCCAGACATACCGCCACCCGTTTACCAAAACTGGCATCGGCATTAATACCCGTACCGACAGCGGTACCGC